>CALZOH010000269.1 GCA_945827465.1 uncultured Prevotellaceae bacterium | reverse complement strand
ATAAACTCGGGAATCATCATCAGGAGCAGCGGCAGGGCCGGCAGGAAACGGTCGCCCAAGTAAAGGTCGAAGACCGTGATGTGGAACTGGCGGATGGAGAAGACCACTGCAAAGAACAGCGCCAGGCAGCAGGCATTGATGAAAACGGACTGCCGCAGCGTGCGCCCGAAGAGTTGGTCAAGCTCCGAGTAGCGCTTCATGGCTATCATACCCGAGTAGGTGGGCACCTTGGTCGAAGTCCAGCTGTACGAAAGGGCCTGGATGCCCGTGAGGGCAGCGAGCGTCATACCCATCTGCCCGGCTACCACGGCGCCATCGGTGGCAAACAACACCGGGTTGAACAGCTGGAAGATGAAGTAACCGCTGATCCAGCTCAGGGCTATCTTCCATTGAAAAGGAAAAATCTCCTTGATGTAAGAGACTTTTTCAACCACCTTCTCGCGAAATACCTTATGCAGAATGCGGCCGAACGACGATACCGTAAAGGCAAGCACGCCCACCACCACCCACGTGAGGCTGTTGATGGCCGCCGTCATCAGTTTGGCACCGCATCCTAAGCTCATCCACACAATCAGCAGGCCCAGACTAATCTGGTAGAACCGGTATTTGGCCACTTCCTTCACCTTGCCCAGCCCTTCGAGAAAGGCAAACATGGGTGCCAACATCAGGTTGATGCTCGTAGTGACCGACAAGATGGTCCAGGGAAGGCGCCAAGCCACCGTGCCGCCCGTGCGGTCGTAACGGTTGAAGAACACGAAGCCCACTACCATCAGCACTACGAACAAGACGGAAGCAAACGCCCCATACCAGCGGAAGCAGAAGTGGAGCAGCGACGATAGGCGCGAGCGATACATGCGCTCACCCTGCAGGTGGTGTCCCTCCCATTGCAGGTGCGACACCTCGTGGGCTACATATTGCGTAATGATGCCATTCATACCCAACTCGAAAAAGGTTTGAATGGCGAGAATAGAACTAAACGTATAGTAAAAACCCTGTTCCACCCCGGTCAGGAAGCGGGCAATGAAAAGGGCGGTGATAATGCCGCCCGCGGCTTGAATGACACGAGTGGTCGAAGCATAGGCTATCGACTTGTCAATACCGATTTTCTGACCTAATCGACGAAGAAGGGCCATGGGCAACTTAGGCTTCAAACAGTTCGGAAGTCAGATACAGGCGGTTCACCCGGCGCAAGTAGGCCTGACTGCCCGCTACCGAGGTGTAGCAATCGGCCGTCGCAATGCGGTGAACGCGGGGGAACTGCTTCAGCCTGCCCCGGGCATAAAGGTCGCTCCACTTCTCAATCAGGGCCGAACCCAGTCCGCAGCTCTGCTGATGCTCTTCCATCACAATGATATGTGGATGCTGCTCGGCCAGCAGGGCCAAAGGCTCGTCGTCAAGGGGCTTGATAAAGGGGGCGCTGTAGATGGCCGTGTCAACGCCCAACTCTTCGACCTGATTGACGGCATCAAACAAGATGGAGCCGGAGGCAATCAGCAGGTTGGGCGAGCTGCTTTCGCGCAGGCAATGGAGCTGCTGCGGTTGCAACGGGGCGGCATCGGCGGGGAACACCTGCTTTTCGCCGGCTTTGCCCAGGCGGATGTACATGCTGCCAGGGGTATTGGCCGAGAAGGTGGCCACACTGCGCGCCTCGCTGGGGTCGGAAGGCGAAAGCACCGTGAGGTTGGGCAGCGTGCGCATGATGCCAATCTCTTCGGTGGCATGGTGAGACATGCCCAGACTGCCGTAAGCGTAGCCGGCGCCTACGGCTACGATCTTGACGCTACCTTTATAATAAGTAATGTCGTTGCGGATTTGCTCCAGGCAACGCAGGGTGGGGAAGTTGGCAATGGAGTAGATGTAGACATTGTAACCCTCGCGCGCCAGACCGGCAGCCATGCCCGTCATCTGCTGTTCGGCAATGCCGGCATTGAGAAAGCGGTCGGGGAACCGGTCGCGGAACGTTTCGACCACGTTGTAACCGAGGTCACCCACAATCAAAAATATATCGTCATGCAGCGCAGCCTCTTCCGTGAGCTGCTGAATAAATGCTGTTCTCATTGTTCTATCTCCTCCAAAGCAGTTTTAAGTTGTTCGTCATTGGGCGATTTGTAATGCCAGGCCAGGTTGTTTTCCATATACGACACGCCTTTGCCCTTCACCGTGTCGGCAATGATGACGGTAGGCCGGCTCTTTTCAGCCCGGAACTCGCGGAATGCGTCGAGCAAAGCCCGGTGGTCGTGGCCGTCAACGCGTATCACGCGGCAATTGAACGCACGGAGCTTGTCGGCCAGGGGTTCAAGCGTCATCACCTCGTCAATCGAGCCGAGGCTTTGTATTTTATTATAGTCAATCACCGTGCAAAGGTTGCTGAGGTGATGGTGACCGGCAAACATCAGGGCTTCCCAGTTCGACCCCTCGTCCATCTCGCCATCGCCCACGATGACGTAAGTGTCATACGCCTCATGCCTGCGCTGCGCAGCCAGCGCCATGCCCACTCCGAAGGGAAG
>CALZOH010000268.1 GCA_945827465.1 uncultured Prevotellaceae bacterium | reverse complement strand
TTTAACCTTTTCCCAGTTGTCGACAACTTCCGAGCCCTTGAGTTCAACCTTCTCGCCCTCGGCTGCCCGATAAAGTATTCGGCGCGAGTCGCTCTCGCCGCCGTTGAGCGGATTGACCCATTCGCGGTAAACACCGGCATGCACGGTCACCGTGTCGCCAGGCAGGGCCAACTGAGCTGCTGCGTTGATGGTACGCAAGGGTTTTTCAACGGTGCCGGGCTGATGATCGGCTCCCGTCGGCATCACATGATACTCACGTGCCTGCAAGCCCATGGCTGGCAAACACAACATGGCCGCTAAAAGGCCATTAAATCCATTCTTGAAAATATTCATTACTCCGAAATTTTGGTCTGTCGCTGCTCTGCTAAAGGTTTCTCTCCTTTAAGGAAGGCGCCACAGCATGAGGTTCATTTTAAAATACGCTACAAAATTAGCATTATAATTAAAACGGCGCCCCCTTCTGCCTCCGTTTTCTGCCAAGAACAGCGCGACTAACAACATTTTACCCCTTTAGATAACTCAAGCGGCGGCTCGGCCATTCAAAGTTGTAAATCCTTGCGGATTTCCTTTTGAATTGCACTCGCCTTGCAGTAACTTTGTGCCGAAATAATCATTGCATCATTATGAACATCCAAATATCCGAACAAATTGCCACTCAATGTCCAAGGCTTTGCGTGGCTGCCCTGACGGCAGAGGTGGTCAACAGCGACAACTGTGACGCCCTTTGGCAAGCCATTGAACAATGTGAAGTAGACTTTAGAGCGCAGTTTACCCCTGAAACCTTGAAACAGCGTCCGGGCATTGCCGCCACTCGAGCTGCCTATAAGGCTTTGGGCAAAGACCCGAGCCGTTACCGCCCCTCAAACGAAGCCCTCGTAAGGCGTACGCTGCAGGGGAAAAGCCTGTACCGCATCAACACATTGGTCGACTTGGGCAATCTGGCATCGATTCGTCACGGTTACAGCATCGGCGGATTCGACCTTGACCGCATTGAAGGCGATAGTCTGACCTTGGGAGTGGGCCGTGAGGGCGAACCTTATGAAGGCATCGGACGCGGCACGCTCAACATAGCCGGACTGCCCGTCTACCGCGACCGCACGGGTGGCATCGGTACGCCGACGAGCGACAACGAACGCACCAAGATTGGGCTCGACACGCGGCGAGTGCTCTTCTTGGTGAACGGATACGACGGCGACGAAGCGAACGTGAGAGCCTGCGCCCTCTATCTGCAACATCTGATGACGACATACGCCGAGGGCCACCACTTCGATTTGCAAGTGCTCAGGGCCGCATCTCCCCTATCCAATAACTAATACATTATTCCTCCACCATCATGAACCGACTCTTCTGTATGCTCCTCGTCGGCATGGCTCTGCAAGCCGTGGCCACGAAACGCGCACCCATCATCTACCTGAACCTGCAACAGTGGCAGCAGGTCAGTCCCTCCGACAGCCTCGCGCTGCTGGACCTCTGGGACGAACTTCACGCCACAGCTACCCTGCAAGGCATCGTCAACCGGAAAGAACCGCGCCTATATATAGATTATGTAGAGAGCCACGGCATCGGAATTGACCGTTATTGGTGGAACCGCTACCGACAGAAGGGCGCCTGGCTCAGTGGGCGCGACACGATGACGTGCCGCTCAGTGGTCGATGCGCTGCAACATTTTCGAGGGATGGTGAAGGGCGTCGTGGTTTACGACCCTCGGGTGGCCTCGACCTCGAACGTGGCCTCGACCGTAGCAGGCATCGAAGACGTGGTGGCCGTGCGCTATGACCGTCGGGCAGGCTCACTCTACCGTCGCGTGGTCGAAGGCGGCCTGAGGTTGCCCGTAAAGGTATGGCTCGTGAAGCCCGACGGAACGCCCCTGTTTACGGGAGAAGGCATCATTCCGGGCACGGACAGGAAATCGTCAGGGTCGCTGAAATGCGATCCGTACCTGTGGCTCAGCGAAAAGTACCTGAAAACGGGGCGTTGCCCGGGACGCTTTGCAGGTTACTACATCGACCAGAAATGGCGGGAACAGGCCGGTCGCGCCCCGATGAACCATCACCAACTGACCAACCACGACTTCTTTGTGGCCCGTAAGGGGTTCTTTTTCGATCTCTCGCCCTGGGCCGACGAGCCTGCCACCGATGACCGTCAACAAGCTACGGGCACCGACGTAGCCACCCTGAAGGAACTCCTGTCAGAGGCCAAGCGATTAGGCAAAAACAAGCAGATGTGCTACATCGGCGGATTTCCGGCCTGGGCCTTCAAATACACGCAACACGCCGACGGACGGCATGAAGACGTGGCTACGGAGTGGCAGTTTTCGGAACTCATCAGCCACTATTCGGCCTTTAAGGATGCCGATGCCATTGGCTACGGCGCCCTGGCCAATGCCTCCTTTTGGCAACACTTTCCGCTCCAAAAGACTTATCCCCAGCCCGGCGTAACACGCGACGACCTCATAAGGCGCGGACTGCTCGACGAGAACGGACGAGTCAGGGAGGGGCGCAACTATATGGTGAT
>CALZOH010000267.1 GCA_945827465.1 uncultured Prevotellaceae bacterium | reverse complement strand
AATATCTTGTTATTTACTAACAATGTCAACTAATTAATACCGTTATTTATCTCAGCCAAAACAGGCTGAAACCTCGTGAAAGGTTCCAGCCTGATGTATGGATATGCTTTGTCGGCAGTCGGCCGATTAGTTATTTTAGCTAATTGATCTTACTTACTGTTTAGGTGCAACCGGAATAACGTTGAGATTGAGCTCTTGTAATTGTTCAGGCTCAATGGCTGTGGGTGCATCAACCATCACGTCACGTCCGGAATTGTTCTTCGGGAAGGCAATGCAGTCGCGAATGCTGTCAAGACCTGCGAAGATCGATACAAGACGGTCGAGACCGTATGCCAAGCCTGCATGAGGAGGAGCACCATACTTAAAGGCGCGAACCAAATATTTAAACCTTTTCTCAACAATGTCTGGTGTGAGGCCCAAGATCTTAAAGATCTTTTGTTGAAGAATGCTGTCGTGGATTCTGACAGAACCACCACCAATTTCACAACCGTTGCACACCATGTCGTAAGCATTGGCGCGAACTTGCTCGGGATGTGTATCGAGCAGGTCAAAGTCTTCGGGTTTGGGCGAGGTGAACGGATGGTGCATGGCCATAAGTCGTTGCTCTTCGTCGCTCCACTCAAACATGGGGAAGTCAACAACCCATAAGAGCGAAAATTGGTTCTTGTCGCGCAGTCCGAGACGATTACCCATCTCCAAGCGGAGTTCGCAAAGTTGCTTGCGGGTTTTCATCGCATTGTCGCCGCACATAATCATGATGAGGTCGCCGGGTTCGGCTTGCATGGCTTCTTTGACTTGTGCGAGTATCTCGGGTGTATAGAACTTATCAATGGTTGACTTGGCAGTACCGTCATCTTCAATTTTGATAAAGGTGATACCCTTGGCACCGATTTGAGGTGTCTTGACGTAGTCTACCAATTCATTCTGCTGTTTGCGCGAGTATGAACCGCAGCCTTTGGCGCAGATACCACCAATGTATGCAGCCTCGTTGAAGACAGCAAAACTGCCTGTCCCTTTGAGTTGTTGATCGAGTTCTACAAACTTCATGTCGAAGCGTAAATCGGGCTTATCTGAACCATAATATTTCATGGCATCGGCCCAGGTGATGCGCTGCAAGGGGGTGGGGAAGTTGTCGTAACCTCTTACGGCTTTGAAAAGATGCTTCATCATGCGCTCAAAGAGGCTGATAACGTCTTCTTGATCTACAAAACTCATCTCGCAGTCAATCTGAGTGAACTCCGGCTGGCGGTCGGCGCGCAAGTCTTCATCGCGGAAGCACTTGACAATTTGGAAATAGCGGTCCATGCCGGCCACCATCAGCAATTGTTTGAAGAGCTGAGGGCTTTGGGGCAGGGCATAGAACTGTCCGGGATTCATGCGCGAGGGTACCACAAAGTCACGGGCACCTTCAGGCGTGGAATTAATGAGTACGGGAGTCTCAATCTCCAGGAATCCTTCTTCGTCCAGGAACTTACGAGTTTCAAGGCATACCTTGTGGCGTAGCTCCAGATTGCTGCGCACGTTCTTGCGGCGCAAGTCAAGGTAACGATACTTCATGCGCAGGTCGTCGCCGCCATCCGTATTCTCCTCAATTGTGAAGGGAGGTACTTCAGATGCGTTGAGCACGTGGAGCTTTTCAACAATTAGTTCAATGTCACCGGTTGCAATCTTATTATTCTTGCTATATCTTTCGTTGACCAGTCCTTCTGCCTGAATCACGAACTCACGTCCGAGTTCGTTGGCCTGGGCAAAAAGTTCGGGAGCGTCTTGTTCATTGAATACAAGTTGAGTGATACCGTATCTGTCACGCAGTTCTACAAACGTCATACCACCCATTTTGCGGATTCGCTGTACCCATCCGGCCAGCGTTACCCGACTGCCTGCGTCAGTGATGCGCAGTTCGCCACAAGTTTTAGTTCTGTACATAGGTTGAAAAATAAAAAAAGTGCGGCGAAATCCAGACATTGCATATTTGAATTTGCCACACGGTTGTCATGAATGGAATCGTCGGGGTGAAAGGATTCGAACCTTCGACCCCCTGCTCCCAAAGCAGGTGCGCTAACCGGACTGCGCTACACCCCGTTCCGTTTTCGCGGTGCAAAAGTAGTCAAACTTTTGAAACCGACCAATAATTATTACTCTTTTTTGAAGATAAAGTCACCACGGTACTTACATTTAACTTCGACCTTGTTTGCATAGTCCAATTACGGGTTAGCTTTCCGGTAAAAGTTGGAATAGTTTTAGTCATCTACAACTCAGTGGCTCCAATTAGTTCTTATGTAGTTATGCGCCAACAAACTCTTTTTGCCATCTGTCTTTCCACTTTTTGGGTTGCAACGGAGTGCTATCGCTTCCTTCAGATAGGGTTCGCAGGCCTGATTATGGGTGTATCGGGCATGAAATAGATTCATATACAGGGGGTATAAAGTACCTTCGCATTTGCTCCCAACCCTTTGTTTTGCCGGCATTGTTTTCATCGCAAATGAGGTGAAGGGGTCTTCAAGGTGTACAAAGTCCTATCGCGGTTGCGATGGGCGTTTGCGCAAGTGACAATTTC
>CALZOH010000266.1 GCA_945827465.1 uncultured Prevotellaceae bacterium | reverse complement strand
TATAAAATAACAACATCTTTGAAAGTGGGAGGCTTTCTTAAATGAAAGAGCCGTGCAGAAAAGCCGACATTTTTCCCTAAAAAGCTTTGCTAATCACGCAAAATCCATTACTTTTGTTCAACATTCAACAGATTATCAAATTAAAAGCAATAGAATATGTTCGACGTAAAACAATGTCTCAGCAACTGTGAGGAAAAGATGGAAATGGCTGTTATGTACTTAGAGGACGAACTCTCGCACGTCCGTGCCGGCAAAGCCAATGTTCACATCTTAGACAACATCCGTGTCAACTCTTACGGCAGTATGGTTCCGCTCAACAACGTTTCGGCCATCACCACTCCGGATGCACGTACCATAGCCATCAAGCCTTGGGACAAATCCATGTTTAAGCTCATTGAAAAAGCTATTATGGACTCAGAGGTAGGCATTACGCCAGAAAATAACGGAGAAATCATTCGTCTCTCCATTCCTCCCCTCACCGGTGAGCGCCGTCAGCAACTCACCAAACAATGCGGCAAATCAGGTGAAACAGCACGCATCAGTGTTCGCAACGTGCGCCGCGATGGCATTGACAAACTCAAGAAAGCCATCAAAGAAGGTCTCAGCGAAGACAACGAAAAAGATGCCGAAGCCGAACTGCAAAAAATTCACGACAAGTTCATGAAAAGAATTGACGCAGCATTGGCCAACAAAGAAAAAGAAATCATGACCGTTTAACTCCCCCATTACAACTCCGGCTGAATGCACCCGACATCCCCCATGCCGACAAATGCAACAGCCGGAGTTGTTCTGTTTCTAAATCATTCAGCACTTGAGAGGACAAGTAGTAAAGAATACCGGCAGTTGGTACGAAGTTCGTTGCGACGACGGCAGCAGGATATCTTGTAAAATCAAAGGCAAGTTCCGCCTCAAAGGAATACGAAGCACCAATCCCATCGCTGTAGGCGATTACGTTCATTTTGAGAAAAACCAGGATAACACAGCCTTTATCAGCGAAATTGAAGAACGTCGCAACTACATCATTCGCAAAGCATCCAACCTCTCCCGACAAAGCCACATCTTGGCCACAAACCTTGACCAAGTAGTACTCATCTTCACGCTCCACCACCCAGAAACCACCACGACCTTTACCGACCGATTTCTGGCATCGGCCGAAGCATACCGCATCCCCGTAGTAATTTTCTTCAACAAGACGGACCTTTACACCACAGAAGAAAAGAAAGAAGTGGAAGCATTGGCCGCCCTGTACCGCAGCCTCGACTATACCTGCCTCATAGGATCGGTCAGAAACGATAAAGGTCTCGAAACCCTTCAATCCTTACTGAAAGACAAGACCACCCTCTTAGCCGGTCACTCCGGCGTAGGAAAATCCACCTTACTCAACCTGCTTATCCCGGGCCTCAACGTCAAGACAGCCCCCCTCTCCGATGTTCACGACAGTGGCATGCACACCACCACCTTCAGCGAACTCTATGAACTTCCTCAAGGAGGTTCGCTGATTGACATTCCAGGCGTAAAAGGCTTCGGAACCTTCGACTTCGAGAAGCACGAAGTCAGCCACTACTTCCGTGAAATCTTCCGCACCGGTTTGGAATGCCGCTACTCCGACTGCACCCACCTTGAAGAGCCCGGGTGCGCTGTACGCAAAGCTGTGGAAGAAGGAAGCATAGCACTCTCTCGCTATCAATCATACCTCAACATGCTTGACGACAAGGATGAAGCCAAGTATCGCGAGAGTTACTAAACTATTTGCCAATTATTCAAAGTAAAAGGTCAGTACCACCATATTGGTACAAGCCCGATCGATTGACCGCGTAAAGATCTCCTTTGTCTTATCCTGTAAATCCTTGCGATCTTTCTCCAACACATTGTTCAGACCAATACAAAACTTCAATTCGGGAATAAACTTAAAGAAGGGCAAGTAATAATCACAACCAAAACCAATTTCCAAGAAGCTATTGAACGGTTTGAGTTTAATATATTGGTCATTCTTCGTAGTCAAATCATACATCAGATTGATTCCTGCCAAAAAATACGGCCGGTAATTATTGAAACGGGGAGCACTGAACTTAATATCAAAAGGAACGGAGATATAAGTTGACTTCACATCCTGATAAACACGCTCATCGCTCATCTGGTCACGAAAAGTAACATGCTTGCTGCCAAAGTGCATCGTCGGAAGCACCCGAAAGGAGAAGTAACGGTCAAGTCTCCATTCGCCCAATACGCCCACCGTGAAACTGGGAGAGAATTGATCGTTTGATGCCAACCATTGTCGCCCGGTTTCAGGATCAATCAAACCATTGTTCTTCAAGCTCAAACTCTCGTGATGAAGTCCCAACATGAATCCATAATGAAACTTACGCAAATCTATATAGGGCTTGTTTTGGAGTTTCAATTCCTGACCATATGCTGCATTCACTCCCAACAACGCCGGGAAGATACAACAAGACATCAGCAAAAGCAATTTGATAAGTACCTTTTCTTTCATTAAAAGTATAACGCGAAACAACAGCTTTTAGTATTTCGGCATCATCAAAACTGATACCGACCACACGGCTCTTTCATTTAAGAAAGCCTCCCACTTTCAAAGATGTTGTTATTTTAT
>CALZOH010000265.1 GCA_945827465.1 uncultured Prevotellaceae bacterium | reverse complement strand
GAGTAAAAGTATTCTTGCCTCACTCGAGTGGCGAGTAAGACTTTGTGCATATTTATATGGGGTTAATTAAATCACCAATCGGCCATCAGACAGAACTATCTAATGACCGATTGGTGAAAGAGGGGGTGGTTAACACCTTAAATGAGGCGAATGCCCATGCGACGGCATTCTTCACGCATGCTGTCGGGCCACAAACTGGCTTGAACTTCGCCAATGTGGGCTTTGTGAAGGAAGAACATGCACAGACGAGACTGCCCGATACCTCCTCCGATGCTGAGCGGAAGTTCCCCGTTGAGCAACTTTTTGTGAAAGAAGAGTTCCTTGCGAGCCTCCAGACCTGAATCATGGAGTTGTCGGAGTAAAGCTTCCTTGTCAACACGAATACCCATGGAACTTAATTCGAGAGAACGGCCCAAAATGCTGTCCCAAACCAAAAGGTCGCCGTTCAAACCGGGTAAACCGTTTTCGGCAATGGTGGAGTAATCGTCGTAATCAGGTGCGCGAAGGTCGTGGGGCTGTCCGTCGCCGAGGGGACAACCTATACCGATGATGAACACACTGCCTTTTTCACGGGTAATCAAGTCTTCACGTTCTTTGGCCGTTTTGTCGGGCCACAACTGACGCAGTTCCTCGGCGTGGATAAAGAAGATTTCTTCGTTCAGTTGGGGTTGAATCTGGGTATATTGCTCGCAAATGTTGAATTCGGTACGCAACATGGCTGAGTAGATACGCTTTACTACCTTTTTAAGAAAGGCCAAGGTGCGCTCTTTGGGTAGGATCACACGTTCCCAATCCCACTGATCAACATAAAGCGAATGGATGTTGTCGAGTTCTTCATCGGCACGAATGGCGTTCATGTCGGTGTAAATGCCAAATCCGGGCTTAATTTGGTGTTCGGCCAGGGTTAGTCGCTTCCACTTGGCCAAGGAATGAACCACTTCAGCCCTTTGGTCACCCATATCTTTGATGGGGAAGGTAACGGCACGCTCCGTACCGCTGAGATCATCGTTAATACCGGTGCCCTTCAGTACAAATAACGGGCCGGTGGTGCGATGAAGCTTCAGGCCGGTGGCCAAGTTATCTTGGAAGAAGTCTTTGATGAGTTTTATGGCCAATTCGTTCTGCTGGATATTCAGCAGAGGAGTATATTCTTTGATGTTGATTAATTTGCTCATGGGTTCATGATAAAATTGACACGCAAAAGTACGTAAAACTTTTCATTTTGCAACGAAAATTCTTTTTCAAATTAAAAACTGTCAAATAGCGGCAGCTGATTCCGAATGGTTTTTCTTCGTTGAAGAAGGGGGAATCGCTTGCCGGTAAGCTAAATCATTTTATGCAAAGAGGGGTACAACGAACTTGACCATGGCAAATCCGCCGAAAATTAGCCAACAATCGAGCAGCAGAGCAAGAACAAAGGGACGAGGTCCGGCTTTGCGAAACTTCTCGATGTTGGTTTCGGCACCCAAAGCCGTCATGGCCATGGTGAGCAGGAAGGTATCGAACGTATTGATGGTGTTGACAACCGTAGCAGGCAACCATTGAAGGCTATTGAAGCAAATGACAATCAAAAATAGAATGGCAAACCAGGGAATTTGGATTTTTCCACGCTCTTGAGTGTCGGTTTCGGGATGCAATCGGGCTTGACGGGCTACTGCCCAACTAATGACAAGCAACACGGGTACCAGCATCATGACGCGAAGCATCTTCACGATGATGGCTGCATCAGAAACTGCCGGTCCCATCGCATTGCCGGCTCCAACAACGTGTGCAACTTCATGTACCGTAGCTCCTGTAAAGATGCCCATTTGTTCGGCGGGCAGATCGAAGAATCCGGTGCGGTATAAAATGGGATATAAAAACATGGAAAGCGTACCGAAAATAACGACCGTGGCAACTGCAACCGCTGTTTTGTAGGGCTTGACACGAATAGCGGACTCTACGCCCAACACGGCAGCCGCTCCACAGATGGCACTACCGCATGATGCAAGGAGCGTTATGCCCCTATCCATCTTGAGCAATCGTCCCAAGAACAGACCCAATGCGATGGTGGTAACGACAATGATAGCATCGATGAGGATAGCCGGCACTCCAACGGCCGTAATGTCTTGGAAGGTGAGACGGAAACCATAAAGGATGATGCCAAGGCGAAGGATGCGCTTGGTGCAAAAGGCAATGCCGGGCGTCCATGTTTCGGGCAGATGATTGCGCAGACTGTTAGCGTAGAGCATACCGAGCACGATACCGATGATCATGGGTGACAGGGAGAGAGCACGGCAGAAGGACATTTCGCCGATGTAAAATGCAGCACAAGCAAAGAGTGCCATTAACAAGATGCCATGAAGCATGCTGCTACGTTGTTCTGATAGATTCATGGGGATGGGTTTTAGTGAGTGAATTATGCAGTTGGCTGAGTATGGGGAGAAATTGTGGTGTTGACAATATAAAGAAGGTAGACTGCCGGAGCAGTCTACCCTAAAGTACGATGATTATAGTGCTTCAATTTCAGCTAACGTGACAGGCTCTTGTCCGGCTGTGGCGGTCATGACCAAGCGCAGATAACGGGCTGTGACGGGTGAATTGAAATAGACTGAACGCGGAGTCGGGTCGTTGAT
>CALZOH010000264.1 GCA_945827465.1 uncultured Prevotellaceae bacterium | reverse complement strand
TGGCATAGGTGGGTGCGTTGTCGGTTTCTTCCATGCAGTAGACGAGCGGCCCGCGTTGCAGGGCTCTTTTGCCCACGTCTTGCTTGACGCGCGGGTCGGCCTGCACCATCTCGACGGGCATGTCGAGCTGCAATTTCACGTCGGCCCGTTTGCTGCCCTTGCAGGCGATGCAGAGGTAGCCTTCGCGGGGCTCTTCGGAGAGTTTGCGGCGGTTGGCGGTGGCGCTGTAATGCTTGCACCAGCCGGGAATGCGCACGCGGAGGTCGCGCGTGAGGGGTTGGTCCGAGGTGATGCTGAGGCTCACTTCGCCCTGCCAGGGATAGAGGGTGGTGAGGGTGAGTTTCACGGTGGCGCCGTCGAGCTTCACCTCGGTTTCGTTGCCGATGAAGAGGTTCACCCACAGGGCATCGTCGGAGACACCATAGATGTAATTGCCGATGGAGGGCAGGAAGCGCGAAATCTGGCTCGGGCAGCAGGCGCAGCCGTACCATGCCTGGCGGTGATGGTTGCCGTCCGACTCGAGGGGATTGACATAAAAGAAGCGGTCGCCGCTGAGTGAGACGCCGGCCAGGGCTCCGTTGTACATGCAACGCTCCAGGATGTCGATGTAGCGGCCGTTGCCCGTGAATTGATTCATGCGCTGATTCCAGTAGACCATGCCCACCGAGGCGCAAGTCTCGCAATACGCCTCCTTGTTGGGCAAGTCGAAGTCGGCCGTGAAGCCTTCGTTCTGAGCCGACGAGCCGATGCCGCCCGTAATATACATTTTGCGCTCGGTCACGTTGCTCCACAGGCGGTGCATGGCGCTCACGTAGCCCGTGTCGTGCTTGAGGGCGGCTACGTCTGACATGCCGCAGTAGAGGTACATGGCCCTCACGGCATGGCCCTTGATCACTGACATCTCGCGCACGGGCATTTCGTCTTGATAATACTCCGTGTTCCACTGTCGGGCCACGCCCGTCGAGCCGTAGCCGCGGCCGCGCTGCTCGAGCAGGAAGTGGGCAAAGTCGAGGTACTTCTTTTCCTTCGTCACCTCGTAGAGCTTCACCAGCGCCAGTTCAATCTCCTCGTGGCCGGGCACCCAGTGGGCCTTGCCCGTACCGAAGAAGGTCATCATGTGGTCAGCCATCCGCCGCCCCACGTCGAGCAGTTTGCGCTTGCCCGTAGCCTGGTAGTAAGCCACTCCGGCCTCAATCATGTGGCCGGCGCAATACATTTCGTGCTTATCCATATTGGTCCAGCGGTTGTCGAGCCCCGTAAGCGTGTAGAACGTGTTGATATATCCGTCGGGCCTCTGTGCAGCGGCAATCTTGTCGATCCATTCATCCGTCTTGGCCTCCAACTTAGCATCGCGATGATTGGCCAGGGCGTAGGCCATACCTTCGAGTGCCTTATACACGTCCGAGTCGTCGAAGAAGATGCCCGAGTGCTCGCCCCGTCCTTGAGCCGCCCGCTCGAAGTTGCGCATGCGCCCCGTCTGGTTCTCAATCTGGTCGATGCAGACGGGCAGGGTAGCCTCGCGGTGCTTGAGCAGGCGCGGCGACCAGAACTGATCGGTAATCTTTACGTGAGAGAAGTCAATCTTGTCAATCATCTTCAGGTTCTGCTCGGCCCAAGCCGGCAGGGCACCCATCAACAAGGAAGCAAAGAGTAAGTGTCGTAAGTTTCTTTTCATATAAATATATTATTAGGAATATTGCAACTATGAATAATAACGTCGGCCCGGGGCAATTTATTTTAAGCCTGCCTGAAAAAAGAGCCAAGAAAGTTTGGTTGAATCACATAAAACCGGTACATTCGCACCGTTGCTTTGCACAAGACGCTTACGCGAGGGCGTCGGTCACCATTACCCTTCGGGGTTTCACCGGCCACAAGGCAGCTGCATCGCCCCCGGGCCCTGCATTTGACATGCTGAAACCAGGTTACGAATCGAGAAGAATGGGGATTACAGAGCGAGGAAAGAGCAATCCGACCCCTCGGATTCCATTTTACACGCCATGTAAGCAGGATTTCCCCCTGGAGATTTCATTTTACACGTCATTTAAACGGAATTTCCCCCTGGAGATTTCATTTTAAACCTCATGTAATGGCAATTTCCCCCTCGTGGATTCCTATTTGTCGTTCGTTAATCCTTCGATTTCATGCTTTGTCAATAGAAAGAATACTATTTTACGAACCATTTAACACAATTGATTTATGGAAGCTATTAAAGTTTTTAAGAAAACAGCGTTAGACAATGCGTACCACGACACATTCATGTATAGAGTAATAATGGTCGCAGTCAATCAGGAACTTCCCGACCAGAAAGCTTTGGATGCCACTACGGCATTACGCACGGCCTTCATGAAGGAAGATGAGTTGTTCAAGATCTCAACGGCATCGGATCTTACGCCCGAAATCGTAGCCGCCGACCTTGCACGAGATGAAGCCTACACTCACCTCAAGGTGATTGTCAACGAATGGGCCAAAACCGACTACAAGCCGCAAGGTCCTTCGGCTCTTAAAATTAAAAAGGTGCTCGATCTCTACAACCTCGACGTCCGGATGAATCAGGATAGAGAGACTGCCCTCATCAGAAACATTGTTACAGACCTTACCACCGAAGACATGCTCAAGGCGCTCGAAGACATGAAACTCACGGAAGTTTTCAACGACATGCTGCTCAATAATTCTGAAGTAGACAAAAAGT
>CALZOH010000263.1 GCA_945827465.1 uncultured Prevotellaceae bacterium | reverse complement strand
TTATTCTTAATAAAAATAGTAATGGGTTATGTTGAGTGAAGTTGTTAGAAAGAATAGCTTACTTCACAATTGTATTTTTTGAGTAGAGTGGTAGAGCCCATGATACATCGCTTCGCGCTGTTGAGGTTGTTTTTGCCTGCGCGCCGAATACCGGGATGACTGTTGAGAGGTTGTTTGGGTGAGAACCGATGTCGGCCGGGCGCGTTGCGCTGATTTTTTTTCTCAGCCCGGACTTCCGGTGAGGCTCGTTGCACAACGAAAATTAACGCCGGAACCCCCGGGAGTTAAAATTCATGAAGCAAAATCGCGCCGGAATCACGATTTGTTAATTTCAACTAAGCAAATCTTTCCCCGGGGTCACGGGCTGTTAATTTTCACTAAGCAAAATCGTCCCTGGATGGCGATTTTGTTAATATTCATGAAGCAAATCCTTCCCCGGGATCACGGGCACGCCGTTGCTTCATGAATTTTAACAGACGGCGATCCCCGGCGCGATTTTTCTTCATGAATTTTAACAGACGGGCATCCCGGCGGATGTTTTAAAAGGTCTCGACAGCGTGCGCGGACCTCTGCCGGCTTGTTTTACGAGAGGCACGGCTCCGAGCCGCACTCCCGTGGAGCAGTTTTTTCTGCTCAACACGATGGGCGGACCTCCGCCGGGATGTTTTTCATCGCAGAGCAGGCCGAACCGACTTCGGCCGGCCCTACAAATACAATCATATAGTTTCGTTCTTTGTCCTACTCAACAGGATTATCCTCACTTGCTACATTCGTCAATCTACTTTGACGAAGATTTATTAAAGCATCGTCAGGCTGATAATCATTACTTATCTGATAGGATTAAAACTAATTGCACGTAACATAATACTCATACAACTTCCTAAATTGCCTATCATTGGCATGCTCCATCCTATTTGTATGGGTCAAAGCTGAACCTTTATGGAAATATTGGTAAAGAGCATCAAAGGTAACATGTTTTCCTCTCAATTGAAGAGTATATTTCATGGTACCATTTCGAAGACCGCAATACCAAAACCAGATATCATCAGCGTACGGACAGAGGCTCATAAACAAGTCTTCGCGGATAACATCTTTATGAAGAGATCCTACAGGATATAATACGCACCCTACTCCTATCGGAAAAATCTGTTTATCTTCTATCATAGCAGCAACCTCCTTCCATTGTTCATAACGAGATGGAATTCCATTTGCAAACAGAGGTTTAACTGCATAATAACACAGAATCTGGGTTGGTCGACGCAAATGTTCTTCCCACATGGGACCGATTGTATTAGAAGAATAGATCACGTCATCATCAACAGTCATTATCGGTTGGTCAGGTATTAACTTCAAAGTCGGAATGAGTTTTTTATAGGAACGCAGATCTTTACAATACCTTATTTCAACACCCTTCTCGCACAAAGATTTCAACCGCTTTGGCAGTGAAGCATTATTCCATTCATCAACTGCCAACCAAAGAATAATACGAGAAGGATGAACACGCTGGCGTAATAAAGAGACGATAGTATAATAAACTACTTCAGATTTCACCCTACGGCCATAACTGGTCAGTGAGACCACCAATGGTATAGAACCATTAAGTTTAGGTACCTTGAATACATGTAAATCCACTAACCACTTAAACAGATACCCATGAATAACATTACACAATATCTTGAACTTTCTAAATACTATCATGCCGCCCACCTCCTTTCTTTGTTATGGTATAACGACAGACAAGCTATTATTAAAGAAAGGTTACCTATCGGTTTGTGCTGGGGGGGGGGTATTTTTAACGAAATGCTTTATAATTTCAATTTCATGCATACATGTTTTCTCCAAAAAATACTTAGTGGGTTTAGCGTACTTTTGTTTCATCATTAACATTGCCTCAGCCAGTGTACAACAATCATAATGGTCATTATTCATGAAAGAAACATTTTTAAACCCATCGAATACTTCATGACAAACCGGAATATCTGAGGTGATTAAAGGCATACCAAAAGTTGCCATTTCACACATCATCACTCCTTGTGCATCTGTACGAGTGGGCATTAGAGCACATTTTGAGGCATTCATAAGATCTATCATTTCTTGGTGATTTAATACCCTCTCTATCCATTCTAAATTATCCGCCTTTTGATAATGACTAAAATAATTCCCTTTTCCGACCAGCAAGAAACGCCGATCCGGATATAACCGAGCCAAATTATTTACAATATCAACGGCATATTTGGAACCATCAATATTAGCACGAATCGTAATGAAGTCATACTTTTTCTCTGCTCCCCAATCATAATCTTCATCTTCAAAAACCTTTCCCACACAATTGTAAGTAATATCGCTTCTACCCTCTAAAAAAAATTGATCTAATTTTACCCACCTCAAAAATTCATCCTTCATCCATTGACTAACAAATATAAAGTGGAGATGCTGATAATTCTTTTCAAAATAACGTCGCCATACCACAAATTTAAATTCATCATAAGCATCACGCAACTTTTCAAGTAGTATATTCCTTTTAATATATGGATAAGGTTTTGAATAAACCTTATTGATTTTTACAACTTCGTGTCCATGAAAAAAAAACAGAATTCTGTGGAATCGCGCACCATACTTTCTGAGAAATAAATAGTGCTGTCTCAGATTCGCTGCATGGCAAACTAACGCGTCATACGAAACCTGCTGAAGCTTGCGTTGATAACCTTGGAAAGAATATACCTGTCTCTTATACACATCTGACGCTGCCGACGATATGCAGTGTG
>CALZOH010000262.1 GCA_945827465.1 uncultured Prevotellaceae bacterium | reverse complement strand
CAAAACGGCGTCTTCCCGATATCGCTTGGCCACGGTATTCATGTCATAGATGCGCATCTGGGATTCCCCCGCCGGAGTTTGTGAGCAATAAGTCCAGCGCAGCTTCTTCCCATCCACTTCCCAACGCGAATAGCCGCCGGGCACACCGTCCTTCGTGTTGTGCAGGCCCGTAAGCGGAGCCGTGTTCCACCATACCGCGCAAACAGCGGCTATATTGTGTTCCGTGACATTGGGATAAGCTTCGGGATGGGCCGTATAATTAATGTGGGTGTGACCGCTCACGATGTGAACGTCTTTAAAGTCACGCAAGAGGTGGCACAACCGCTCTGAACCTTGACGTTTCATACCGCCCTTTACCTCCAGTGTATTGACATTCAATCGCCAAATGGGGATGTGGAGGGCCACCACCACGGGTGTCGACTTGTCCGTCACGCAAGCCAGGTCTTTCTCCAGCCAAGCGAGCTGTTCGTCGGTGATGGCACCGTCGTAATTGCGCGCACCTACCACTCCGGCCGAATATTTAGTGCCTGTGTCTTCATTTTTATAAACGATGTCGTCGAGCACAACATAATGTACCCGTCCAATATTATATGAATAATAGTTGGGACCCATCAATCGGCGCCACTGAGCCGCTGATTGATAGTCGGTAGTCGCAGATGAGGGCACAGAAGGGTCATGATCGTGGTTGCCCATCACCGGCCACAGCGGAACGGCATATCTTTGGGCGGCACAAGTGCGTAAAAACTCCGGAAGACCGAAATGATTGCGCTGCCAATAGTTGTCCCACGAAAGATCACCGAGTAACATCGAGTAGACCTTGCGTCCTTTTGCGCGATCGACCTCTCGGCGCAAGGCGTCAGTGAAGTCACAAAACTGTTCCAGGTCGTCACTGCGGTCGGCCAGATGGGTGTCAGCCCCTAATATCATAACGTAACGGTCGGGATGGGACTGTTTGACCAAGGAAAAGTGATGCTCTTCGTTCACCAGCACATCTTCACTTTGGAGCGAAGCCCAAACGGCCGGCAGGAAACCCTGGCGATACTCGGGTTCATACCCCCGCGGAAGGCTGAAGAACACATATCCGTTTTTCTTGTTCGACTGAAGGGCATATCGACCCTCCTCGTCGGTAAGCACGACCTCAAAACCGTCGCTCACGGCTACCCCGCTCACGCCTTTACCCTCGGCCGTAATCCGGCCGGTCAGATTCTGTGCCCACAACGTCGACACACTGCTTAGGAAGAAGCAAACACTCCCCAAAAGTAACTGCCAAGGAATTTGAAAATATCTTTTCATGATGATTGTTTGAAACAGACGCAAAGTTAGCTGAAATCACAAAGAAGGACAACCCTTCCCGGCAAAATTCTCACCTTCCTACACCCCTCAAAGCCTCTCACCACTTTTCATCAGACAAGCCGCAGTCCGAAAGAATCCTTGAAAACTGTTCGCCACAATCAAATACGGCTGTAAAAACCACTCATTTCTCCAAAGCAGGCCTTTTTATAGGCTGTAACAGCTACTACCGGACCTGAAACAGGCGGCGGCTCGGCGAAAAATACTATCTTTGCACCCAAACAAGGTAAAGTGCAATGAAAAAAAGACGCTCCCACAGCCCATTGATCCTGATTATGCTCATTGGAATCTTCTGCTGCCACCTCCACATGGAGGCCCGCACCGTGAAGAAAAGCCAACTGCCCCTGGCCGACCCTTACGTACTGGTGGAAAACAACACCTATTACGCCTATGGAACCCACTCCGACCATGGGATAGAAGTATATACCTCCACGGACCTGAAAAACTGGGAGTGCAAAGGACTGGCCCTCAAAAAAGAGGACGTTACCGCCCGCCGCTGGTATTGGGCACCCGAAGTTTACCACCTCAAAGGAAAGTATTACATGTTTTTCTCCGGCGATGAGCACCTCTACGTAGCTACATCCGACTCTCCGCTCGGCCCGTTCAAGCAAGTTGGCGACAGTCCGATGCTTGCCGTCGGCTCCATCGACTCATCCCTCTTCATCGACGACGATGGTACACCTTATTTATTCTTCGTTCTCTTCAACAAAGGCAATGCCATTTGGATGGCAGAGCTCAACGACGACCTCACAACCCTTCGCTACGAGACTTTACGTGAATGTATCAAGGTGAGCCAGGCCTGGGAACGCGATCCGAAGTATCCCGGCAGCATAGTCAACGAAGGCCCCATCATTTTGAAACGCAACGACACCTATTACATGACCTATTCGGCCAACGATTATCAGAGTAAACTCTACGGAATAGGTCTGGCCACCTGTCGTGACCTGAAAAACGGCACGTGGGAGAAGTCTGCCCACAACCCCATCTTCCAAAGTGTAGACGGATTGGTAGGCACCGGCCATCATTCCATCTTCACCGACCTCAAAGGACAACTCCAAATGGTGTTCCACGCCCATAACTCCAACGAAAAAATCCATCCCCGCCTCACCTACTTCGTAAAAACCAAGTGGAGCACCGACGGCCTCACCTTTGGCAAACACATCCTTTCACCCAAATTGCGCTAAACACCGACGCCCAACACACCACATTCGCGAACAACACCTCATTTGCCAAAATCCAAACAACTCAACCCACGAAAACACACCTGAAATTAGTCCTACCGCATCAATTCACAACCAAACAAGTGTAGGGGCGTATCGCATACGCCCTTCATGTGCGCGAAGGTGCTATAATAAGAGCAAATTCACTCCACTGAACGCAAAAAAAAACGGCTGCGCTTGGGCCGCCCGCCTCGGGTC
>CALZOH010000261.1 GCA_945827465.1 uncultured Prevotellaceae bacterium | reverse complement strand
CACGTCTGGAGTACGCTTTTGCAAGGTTGCAAAACCTTGCCGCACGTCTGGAGTACGCTTTTGCAAGGTTGCAAAACCTTGCCGCACGTCAGGAAGCGCTTCTGCAAGTCTGCAAAACCTTGCCGCACGCCGGGAAGCGCTTCTGCAAACTTGCAAGACCTTACCCCATTTGTGACGTAAATTGGTGGGAGTATCCCCATGAAAGCCTCCGGAAAGAGCAGATTTACTGCGTATCGAAAAAACGTTATGGCTTTTTAGTCTGTTGTTGTTTTCTGAAATGTTTAATCAGACTATAGGCAGAATAAAGGCCTAATTCACCGGCTTTGCTCAGGTCGAGATATGCTTGTTGATAATTGTTGAGCTCAATATGTATCAACCCGCGGTTGTAATAGGCTTCTGCCAGTTCAGGATGCAGTTCGATAGCTTTGTTGAAGTCCGACAGCGCCTTTTCAGTGTATCGGGCTTTGTAATTCAGACATCCTCGGTTGTAGTAGAAGTAAGCGCAATGAGGTTCTTGTTCGATGGCTTTGGTCAAATCGGCAATCAGCGGCAGATAGTCCAAACGTTGGCTCTTGGCAGCATCAAGAGAAGTTGATGCCGGTTGGCTGTTAGACAATTGTTCAGCCTCTAAAATGCGTGCTTTCACCGTGGCGCGAAGGAACAGGGCGGCCTGATTGACTGAGTCGAGCTGCAAGGATTGGTCGAGTGATTGCAGAGCCGAACTATAGTCGCGTTTGAGCGAAGAGAGTAGGGCCAAGGCAAATAATTGGGCCGGTGAGGCATTGCTTAAACCAATCTCTTGGGTGAGACGCTGAGTTTCTTGATCAATATCCTGAATATCTTTTTCCGTAACCGACGATTCGCGCGCCGTGATGTAAAGACGATGCTCAAAGAGGCCGGATGAATTGAGGTGCTCAACAAAGGTGGCGAACTCTTTGTATTGTATCACTTCGTTGCTGCTGATATGGAAAGACAGAACGTAAAGTGGCTGCGGCGTGATGTCTACATTGCGGTTCTGAACGCGTCCGCGATAATCACTGGCATAGAACTTGGCAATGTTGTCACTCTCGTCCTCCACAACCAGTTTCTGATATTCATCGATATTCTTTTCCTTCTGCTTGCGGGTGTTGCGCTGGCTGGCGGGCTTTTTCTTGCCATACATTTCGTCCAGTTGGGCAATCGTCACCTTTCGTTCGTCTTGAATGGCTTGAGAGATGTCGCCGATTTTGCGTCGGCAGCGTGCCCGGTTTTCATACCCCACGATGAAATTAGGATATTCCTTCAGCACAGTGGTGTAATCATCAATGGCGGCCCGGAAGTTTCCTGTCTTTTCGTGCAAAAGGGCGCGGTTGTAAAGCGCCAGCCGATCGTTAGGCTCCTTTTTCAGAACGAAGTCAAAGTCTTCGATAGCCAGATTGTTTTCGCCAACCTGCATGCGCAACAATCCTCGGTTGTAATGGCCGGGATAATTGTCGGGGTCCAGGTCGAGAGCAATGTTATAGTCATCCATAGCCCCTCTCAACTTGTTCTGCTGATAACGTGCCAGCGCCCTTCCGAGGAAGAAACCGGCTCGGCGTGGCGATTGAATGATAGCCTTGTCGTAAAATAATTCAGCCTCGTGAAACAAGCTTTTATTCATACTCAGCATAGCCTTGCCCGCTAAAGCATCCACCTCGAACGAGTCGATTTGCAGTGTTTGGTCAATCAGACGGTCTGCCGCAATAGTATCCTTTTGTTCCAATGCAATCTGAGCCTTCAGCATATAGCATTGTGCATACTTCGGCCATTTTACAATCATACTGTCGAGCAGTCGGTCTGCCGCCGTGAAATCCTTTAACTGAGTTTGGCACAGTACCAGATTATACCAGATGCCCTTGTCCTCATTCTTTCGTTGAATAAGCAGTCGGTAGTCTTCCGAAGCAGGGCCGAATTCACCAATCATAATCCGGCTGATCGCTCTGAGGCGATAGCTGTCGTCGATGAAAGGGTTACGCTCAATAGAAGCGCTACAGTCGTTCACCGCTCCGATGTAGTCGCCCAAAGAATACTTGGCAATAGCCCGGAAGTAATAAGGAGCATATAAGTAAGGCTTAGCTTCGATTACCTGATTAAAATATTGGATAGACAAAACATAATCTTCATAGTAAAGCGCATTACGCCCCATGGAGATGATGCCATCCGTATTAATTTGCGCTTTGGCAAATAAACAGAGGGGAGCAATCAGTAAAAGAAGCAGAAATCTTTTCAAATCTTTTTCAGTGTCTTCACTTTATAGGAGCAGCGAACTTTCCCTTTTTGGAAAGCTGCAACCTTACTCTTGATCATTTGGCGTCGGAAGGTAGAAATGCGGTCAATAAACACATGTCCGTCAAGATGATCGAACTCATGTTGCATGACTCTCGCCAAGAATCCGTCTATCCATTCATCATGAGGCTGGAATTGCTCATCTAAATATTGAACTCGGATACTTTTCGGGCGAACCACCTTTTCAGAAAGTCCAGGTAAACTCAGACATCCTTCTTCCATGCTTTCCGTTTCTTCACTGTATTCAACAATATGAGCATTGAAATAAGCGTGTCTGAAATCTTTGTATTCAGGAAAATCGTCACCCATCACCGAGAGGTCAATAACAACCACACGGATAGCTTTTCCAATTTGGGGGGCTGCCAAACCAATGCCGCTCGATGCTGTCAAGGTTTCAAACATATCCTTTACAAGAGCTTCTATTTCTTCTTTTTGTTCAGGTAGAACGTCCTTTGCAGTCTCGCGCA
>CALZOH010000260.1 GCA_945827465.1 uncultured Prevotellaceae bacterium | reverse complement strand
GGCAACGCTGCATGTAAGGACAAAAGACAACGCCTTGAAAAAGGTATGTTCATCGAGACAAGTACGGTTTCTCCTATACCTCCCATTGGGGTTTCACGAGAACGACCAATGCTGGCACAGTTGTTTTTGAACAAGTACGGTATAGAAGTAAATGTTTAAAACATGAACAGTGGATATTTCAATTGTGAAAAGATTGGATAGCCAACGTAAAATGATGTATTTAGTGTCCACTTATATGGACTCTCTTTTTGCATCCTAATTTCATCAACTCACGAAAGCAGAAATGGGAGATTTAAGAGATCAGTTTTTTCAATTAATAGGAAAGTGGAATGAGCAGGGGAGAGAATAAAACGATTCATCTTCAGTAAAAAGAAAAATTTGTTTTTGGGGAAACATCAAGTCATTTCATTCTGCAAAGTTTAGGTTTACGTTTACCCATGTATATATACAGAAACCTCTAAACTTAAAGATTAAACCTTCAATCTCTTGATTTGGGTTTACTATACCTTATATACATATTACTGTCGCTAAACTTTAGAGTGTAGCAGAAAAATTAGGAAGGTGTGCCTTGAGGGCACACCTTAATTTATATGGGTTGTCCGACCATCCCACCTGCAATTTCAGTGAATCATGGTGTTATCCTGATATAATTAATCGTAACTTTGTCCCATCAACCCTTCTCCATCATGAATATTCGTTCCATCGCCTGCCTGCTGACGCTGTGTGTCAGCCTCACCACCCTCACCGCCCGACGCGTCATCGACGTTTCCACCTTCGGACTGCTCCCAAACACCCGCAACGATGCTCTCCCGGCGCTACGGCAAGTACTGAAAGCCTGCGAAGGACAGAAGAATGTCACCCTGCTGTTTCCGAAGGGCCGCTACGACTTCTACGCGCCCGTTCCCAAAGCCTCAGCCGAAAATGTTGCGTTCCAACTACAGCAACGCAACGGCATCACCATCGACGGCTGTGGCTCGGAGTTTATCTTTCATGGTTGGATGCAAGTGGCCAACATCCTCGAGTCAAAGAACGTTGAACTCAAAAACCTCTCGGTCGACTGGGATCGTCCGTTCATTTCGCAAGCAACCATTGCCGATGTAGGCGAAAACCACTTGGACATTCTTATCGACACCCATCAATATCCCTATGAAGTGCGTGATGGAAAGCTCTGGTTCAAGGGCGAAGACTGGGAACAAACCGTACAACCACGTTATAACAACCTTTACGACCGCAACACCGGCGAGATTCTGTCACAAACATGGGACTCTCCACTTCAAGATATCTTTCAAGCTCCGGCCGAAGAACTTCGTCCCGGCCTGGTTCGACTCCATGCCACCCCCGCCATCCGACCCGAGAGAGGCACTTATGTGGCACTTTACCATTATTACTACGCCGTCAACGGTATCCAAGTGATACGAAGCAAAGATGTCGTACTCAAAGACATCAACCTCTATCACACCCTGAGCTGTGGCGTGTATGGCGAGCATAGCGAGAACATCACCATGAATGCAACGTCCACGTTGGTGAACGAGTCGAAAGGCCGCATGTTCAGTACCATTGCCGACGCATCCCATTTCACCAACTGTAAAGGCGTCATCCGGGTTGAAAACTGTGCTCATACCGGACAAGGCGATGATTTCATTAATGTCCACGGCCGCCATGTGCGCATACAATCCATCTCGGCCGACCGTCGCAGTCTGTTGTTGAACACCTATCAACAATTCTTCGACGTAAATGACAAGGTGTGGATTATTGACCACGCCACTACGGGTCGCACAGCATGCCTCAAAGTTGTAAAAAAAGAGGTAGTAGAGGAAATGGGTTACCGTCTCACCTTCCACCAACCCGTTCCGCCTCACACCTCCGAAGGTGACTTCTTGGAGAACAAAACCTGGTCGGCATCATTTATACTCCGCAACTGTCGTATTCTCAAGCGCAACAGGGCACGTGGAGTGTTGGTGACCACACCCAGAAAGGTGATTATCGAGCACAATTACTTCCACACGGCAGGAACGGCACTACTCCTCGAAGGCGATTTAGACCATTGGTACGAATCAGGAGCCAATACCAACGTAAAAATACGCCATAATGTGTTTGACAACTGCCTCACTTCGGGCAACGCCACCGGTTCGCGCTGGCAATGGGGCGATGCCGTCATCACCATCACGCCTTCTCATCGGCCTACAAGCGCTGACACCGAGCCATATCACCGCAATATCTCGATAAAAAAGAATGAATTTCGTGTATTTGATGCTCCCATCCTACGAGCACGCTCCGTGGGCAACCTGCAATTTCGCAAGAATGCCATTCATACCACCTACGCCTACGCACCTTACACCTGGCAAAAGTCAGTATTCTTGCTCGACGGTTGCCGTTCGGTGTACATTAGCGGTAACAAATGGGACCGTTCCTTCACACAACGCCTCATCCAAATCGAGCACATGCTTCCTTCCGACCTCATCCAGCCTTTAGAGCCCGGATTCCGACTTGAAGAAGTGAGCGGTTTCAACACCTATCTGAATTAATAATCGTCAAAACCGTATGAGGGCGAATCACATATGCCCACGATGGCGGCGAAGATGCCCATCCGACAGCCACCGCGTTATCGATGAATTAATGGTAAACATGTAGGGGCGTATCGCATACGCCCTCCACGGCGGCGAAGATGCCCACCGGACAACCATCGATTTATCATCGATTTAATGTTAAACATGTAGGGGCGTATCGCATACGCCCTCCATGGCGGCGAACTTACATATCCAACGGTGGTGATGTGTTGGGCAACATTGTTCCGTTTCGCTCACATGAGGGCGTATGCGATACGCCCCTACACTTGTTCGGTTGAAATCTTGGATTGATTGGGGGATG
>CALZOH010000259.1 GCA_945827465.1 uncultured Prevotellaceae bacterium | reverse complement strand
ACATCAGGGCGTATGCGATACGCCCCTACAGTTTTTGGCAGAAAAACGGGGAAATGCACACAGGAAAAGCATATCGAAGCACTCGAAAAGCCGCCCATCCCATCCACGAAACATTGGTAAATATGTAGGGGCGCAAAGGCATACGCCCTCACGGAGGCGAACCATGACATCCATCATCTATGAAGTACAGCTTCGCCAACCCATTCCCCTTCGCTCACATCAGGGCGTATGCGATACGCCCCTACAGTTTTTGGCAGAAAAACGGGGAAATACACACCGGAAAAGCATATCGAAGCACTCAAAAAGCCGCCCATCCCATCCACGAAACATTGGTAAATATGTAGGGGCGTATCGCATACGCCCTCACGGAAGCGAACCATGACATCCATCATCCATGCAGTACAGCTTCGCCAACCCATTCGCCCTCGAGCCCTGTAACGTTTTCAGCAAAAGCAAACATCATCCAAAAGATATAATCAGTAAAACTGGTATCTCTAACCAAAATCCATGTATCGCGACTTGCAGGAAGAAGCCATAATTTTGCATCCGAACAAAATTGAATCAAACGAAGATATGAAGCTCCATTGTTCCGAACGCCGTTCATTGCGACTTGTACGATGGTGGCAAAAACGGGTACATTCCATGGAACGATATCCGGGATTTTCTGATCACCTACATGAAATAATGCAACGGATAGACCTCTTCGTGGAACAGTTGCGCCAAACTCGATAGGAACAAAACTTTCCCGGAAAATCCGAGGGATGACGCTAAAGGGGCGGCACCGGGATGTTCCGGGAAAGTGATGTCAGGAGGGAGCTATCGCTACTCTACTTCAAGTACGGCGGCAAATCCTCCGTTGCGCACCATGGTTACCTTCAGTTTGGTGGCGCTGTCTACGGCGCGCTCCTGACGCTTGTAATCCATGGCCAGTACGTCGGCATTAATGCCGTCCTCGAAGCTGGTCATCTTGTATTTCTTTCCTGCGGTGAGGAAACTGAGGTCGAGCGTCAAGTCGCGCTTCGTACCGTTGGTCATACCGCCTATGTACCACTTGTTGCCGTTGCGCTTGGCCGTTACGCAGTATTGTCCGGCCTCGGCTGCCAGCACCTTGGTCTCGTCCCAGTTGACGGGTACGCCGGTGAGGAAGTCGCGGCAGTCGGGCCACATGTCGTAGCGACAGGGGTTATCCATGAGCATTTGCAGGTTTGACTCCATCAATACGAACATGGCCATGTTATAGGCCTTGGTGCCCACGCCGCCGCAAACGGGGCGTCCGCCATGATAGCGCTCGGGTTGATAGCAGAGCATGGGGCCCGGCGTATAGTCCATTGGTCCTACGGCACCGCGCAAGAAGGGCAACCATACGGTGTTGTCAGGTTTGCATCCGCCGCAGTATTCCATTCCTCTCACACCTTCGTAGGTAAGCACATTGGGATACTTGTAATCGAGTCCGCTGGGATGGAAGGCTCCGTGGAAGTCGACAAAAATATGGTGCTTGGCCGCTTCGCTGGCTACCCGCTCGTAGAAGTTAATCATCCACTGATCCTGACGGTCCATGAAGTCGATTTTCACACCCTTGATGCCCCACTTCTCAAAGACTTCAAACATATCCATGTGGTGTTCAGCCGTGAGCCAGGGCAACCACAGAATGATGCCTACTCCCTTGGAGGCAGCGTAACTGATGAGTTCGGGCAGGTGTACGTCGGCGTTGGTCTTGAAGGGGTCGCGCGTGTCGAGTGCCCAACCTTCGTCCATCAAAATATACTTTACGCCATTGCGTGCGGCAAAGTCGACGAAGTACTTATAGGTGTCGAAGTTGATGCCGCTCTTGAAGTTGACATCCGGTCCGTAAGGCATACCATTGAGCCAGTCCCAGCAGGTCTGCCCCACCTTGATCCAATCGGTATCGCCAATGGCGTTTTCGGGCGCCAGGCGCATGGGCATGGTGTTTTCGGCTAGTTTCCGGTCGTCTTGCGTGATGAGCAGGTAGCGCCACGGGAAGGTGCGGGTACCTGTTGTCTTGGCAATATAATCGTATTCTGACAAGATTTTCTGACTGCGGTCGCCTGCGTCTTCATATTCCTTGGGGTTCTTGGGGTGAACGGCCGAAAGCGAGTTGTCGGCGTTGCCCTTCAGGAAGGTTCCGGGATAATCAAACAGGTCGAACTCGCTGAGCAGCATCTTCTGGTTTTTGCCCATGATGAGCACCGGCAACTCGCTCATCTTGTCGGCCTTTTTCCATTCGTTGGAGGGCACCACCGAATAGAGTTCTTCGCAACTGGTCTTGAAGTTGCCCGTCTGCTGCAGCACGAGCTGGCTCTTGTCGGCGAGCTGCCAGGTGGCATCCTCGGCCATGACTTCGATGTCGCCCTTCAGCTTGGTGACGAAGCGGTAAGCCACGCCGTCGTTATAGACGCGCCATTCCACAGCGTAGTTGCCGGCCAGGGTCAGGGTCAGCAGCGTGTAGTGATTTTCAACCTTGCTGGCTTTGAGCGGGTGAATGGGTGTCACCACCTCATTGACGGTCTGCACCTTCTTCGACTTGAGCTTCGGGTTCTCGCCAAGCGTGGCGTTGGCAAGCGTCATGCCGATGTGACTCTTCTGCAAGAGCTTTTCGCCATGACTGGTCAGGTCGTAGTAAATACGGTCGGAAAGAGTGATATCGACTTGTGTCTGTCCGTCGGGACTGCTGACACTAACAGTTTTCTGTGCCGAGACTGATACGCACAGAAGAGCAAATAATGCCCCGAAAAGAAATCTGATCTTCATCTTATCATTGTATTATTAAAAACTGATGGTGAAGCAAAGTTACTATTTAATTTTCATTTTCCTATCAATCGCAGCCGATATGAACGCTGATAGCCCATGCCTTAGTAAGGTCTGCGAAGGCTTGCCGCACGTGCCGCGCTGCTTTTGTGACCCCCCGAAAACGTGCCGCACTC
>CALZOH010000258.1 GCA_945827465.1 uncultured Prevotellaceae bacterium | reverse complement strand
CCGATTGGATGCCTGAAACCATGAATTGAAAACTTTTTATAGAAAAAAGTTGCTTTTGACTGTTACAAAACGATACAAGCAGCGTTTAGAAGATAGAACACCCCGAGAAAGTAACAGATGAGCGACGAAATACTCCTATCTACGTTTGAGCGTCTGCGGGCCCGCCTGCTCTCGATGGCCGGGTATTTGCTGCACGATGACGAGGAAGCACAAGATGTGCTTCAGGACGCTTTTTGTCGTTTGTGGACGCACTACCGGGGTGTCGACAGCAGCGACGAGGCCGAAGCCCTCAGTGTGACGACGGTGAAGAACCTGAGCATATCGGGTTTGCGTCGGCATCAACGGGAAGACAGTCTCCATGCGAGCGTGACAGAGGCGGATGACGTGAGTGACAGTGCCGGCGAAACCCGAACGAGAGAAGAACAGTTCAGAACCGTGGAGCTACTCATCAAAAAACACCTCACCCCCTTGCAGGAGAACATCTTGCACCGGCGCGAACTGCACGGAGAAGGCATTGCCGACATCGCCGCTGACCTGAACATGAGCGAAACGGCCGTGAGAATGCACCTCAGTCGGGCCCGCCGCACCATCCGACAATTGTATCAACAAACTCAAAAGACATGAAACCAAATCCTATCCTGCAACGACATGAAGCCCGTCAATTGCTGGAACGCTATTATGACGGAGCAACAACCGACTGCGAAGAGCAATTGCTGCGCCAGTTCTTGGCATCCCCCGAGGCCGATGACGCCACTTTCGGTGCCGACAAGGCCACGATGGGCTATCTTTGCATGAGTCGCAGGCATCATCCCAGTCGCAAGAGAACGATGAAATGGGTAGCTGCAGCCGCAGTGGTGACAGTGGCCGTCTGCATCACCTGGAGTTGGCCCTATTTCGGACGCGAAGACTGCGTGGCCTATATCGGAGGAGAGAAATATACGGATACCAACCTGGTTCTTTACCAAATGAATGAAACCCTAAAGGACGTGGCGTTGGGGCAGGATGATCCGAGTGTGAAGGATCAGATGCGCCACCTTTTCAACACCACCGACTTTGACAAATAAAACATCGTATGAAGAAAGCATTGTATATCCTAATTCTATGCGGTTTGTTCGCGGTGATACCCTTGCAGGCCGTGGCACAAGCCGGACTTCATATTGCACCCTATTTCGACGGGCGCTTTGATAACAATAAACGAGTGGTGACCCTCTATGCCACCGGGAAGTCCTTGAAGGAGTTCCATCTGACACTCTATCGAAGTCTGACGTTTGAAGGGCAGATGGCGGCCGTGAACCAAATCGAAAAGGCCGTGGCGATGGATGCCAAACAGGCTATCGACCAAGAAACCGGACACAAAGACGGTCAGTTGGTATATGCCTTCTACTGTCTGCCACCGAGGTCAAAGAAGAATGACCAGGTACGCTACATCTTCTTCCGTCGGACAAAGACCAAAAGCATCTTGGTCTACATGGAAGGATATGCCACCTTGGACGAAATCAAGAAGATGTTTACCAAATAAAGCATCAGTTTACACCAATTATATCAACAAGAATTATTCAAAATGAAAAAGAGAAACCTTTTGGCGCTGCTGACCTTGTTTGGCGTGACCACAGTAGCAGCCCATACGCAGAATGACACCACCATCGTGGTAGACCATCCGACGAGAGTACGGATTGTAGAAACCGCCGACCAGATGAAAGTGAGTGTGGAAGGAACAAGTGGAAACTCTCAATTCAAGCTCGAACGCACCAGAGAGATCGGCAAAGACGGCTTGTCGGTGAACCGTGAGCGCAAGGAATGGGACTTCAACGTGCCCTTCCTGAACAAAGACAGGGAGAAACGTGTCGGAAACATCAGTTGTCATTGGCCGGGCTTCTTCATCGGATTCTCGACCCTGACTCAAAAACCGGCCGGCATACAAAGTACATTCGGCAGTTCGGTGGAAATCGGCTTCTCTCCGATTCAAGTACAGAGTCCGATGCTGGCCCGCAACCTCCGTGCCAGTTGGGGTTTGGGATTTTCCTGGCGCAATTACCGGCTGACGGGCCATCAACGTTGGGTGAAAAACGGCAGCAGCCTGGAGTTGGCCCCTTATCCGGAGGGAAGCGATATTCAATTTTCGAGAATCAAGACGTTCAGCTTGGTCGTACCGATGTTGTTGGAATGGCAAAAGAGCCTGGGACGTCATTCAAACATCTGGATAACGGGCGGAGGACTGGTGAACTTCACTACTTACGCCAGTGTGAAGACCCGTTACAAGCTGGATGGCGAGAAACACAAGGAGTTCGACAAGAGTATTCACCAGGAACCGCTGACGTTAGACCTTTATGGCGCCGTGGGCATCAACAATCTGGGCTTGTATGTACGCTATTCGCCCTTCAATCTGCTGAAGACAGAGTATGCACCTGAGCTGAAAGGACTCACGGTGGGCCTGTTGATTGACCTGGGTTTTGACTTGTAAAAGGTTCTCTGCGTCATATTCAGGGCGGACCTGAAGACAACGCCCCTCTTTCGGGGCCGAAACGAAAGCAACACCCCTCCTTCGGATGGCGAAGGAGGGGTGTTTAGATGAGGAAGAAACCCTTGTCAGAAGCCGGAGTGAACGTTCTTGTTCTCGTAGACTTCCGTGCCACGGTTCTTTTCGCCCGAGTATTTCCAGAGGATTTCGTCGGTGTAGTCTTTTCCGTTGTGGTTGACGACGGCTTTGATCACGTTTTCGCCGTTGTCAAGCTCGACTTGGTCGAACACATAGTGGACGGCGGTGTATCCTTGTCGGATGCCCTCCAAAGTGCGGCCGTTGAGGGTGACTTTAGGGGTGCCCACATTAGAATAAACCGTGACGGAAGTGATTTTGCGCTCGCGGTCGGTGTTGCGACGCTGTGTGAGATATACCACCGGCTCTTCACTCCAGTTGGCCTTGTACCAATAGAAGGAATCCTTGCGTG
>CALZOH010000257.1 GCA_945827465.1 uncultured Prevotellaceae bacterium | reverse complement strand
GTGCCAGCAGGTGGTTCAAGCGCATTTATTCCGATCCGTGGTTCAAGCGAGCCTGTTCCTACCAGTTCTCACAACTTTACGAAAATGGACTTGACCAAAAGATGCTGGCATACCTGGATTCTGTGATTGCCGAGATTCGCCCGTCGGTTGATGAGAATTTCAAAGTATGGGACATCCATGCCATCGTTCACTCTGACCGGGTGGTGTTCGACACCTACGAAGAATATGTGGACGACATCAAGACTTTTATCGTTAATCACAATGCCTTCCTCTACCGCACGTTCCGACGTCTGGCCCCTGCGCTGTTTGTCTATGATGACCGATGCTATTACCGTTTTTGGAGCAGTACGCAGTCGAGCTATCTCTTGGGACTTGCCGATGCGGGTTCCACGGAGTCGGCCATCTGCATGCGCCGCGGTTCGGAAAACCTGGACTCTCACTTGTGGGAACTCATCCCCGAAGGACGGTACTACCGGGTGAAGAATGTTTCTTCGGGACAATATCTGAGCAATTCTCAAAAGAAGAGAGCTCGCGCCTACTTGGAAATGGTAGATCACGCCGACAACGACTCGACGCTGCTTTGGGACTTGGTGGGTTGTACGGAAGAGCATTTCAACCTGCGCAACGTCTATACCGACAACGTGGTGACCAACTACAATTCGGGCGGTCGCGACGGCAATCCCGTCTACGGCTATCTGTCGGCGGCAGCCGACACGGCCAATGCCAGCCGCCTTTGGACCATTGAGAAGATAGCGAAAGCGACAGATGCGCCCGATGCCGTACGTCCGGTAGCGCCCGACGTGGAATATCGCATGATCTACAACTCCGAAAGTGCGACGCTGCGCGTGTTGACGGCCGACGTACGCCCCGTCATCTTCAAGGCCGACGTTTACAATCTGGCCGGCATGCGTATCGGGTCTTTCAGAAGTGACGAGACGTTCGACCTCTCCGGTCAGCCCGATGGCACCTACATCGTGTCATGGCAATACGGCGGTCGCTCCCACTCCACGAAATTTATCAAGAACTAATCCTACATACATTCATGAAACATTTCACTCTACTTTCGCTCGCACTCATCTTGGTTGGTGCCTTCTCGACCCTCACGACCGAAGCCGCTAACTACTTGTTCAAGAACGGCCGTTCGGCCTACTCCATCGTGCTGTCATCAGGCGCATCGTCGACAGAGCGCACCGCAGCCGAAGAACTTCAGACGTATGTGCAGGCGGTGAGCGGTGCCCGCCTGCCCATTATCACTGCGCCCGTCTCCAAAGGTCCGGCTATCTACGTGGGTTATCAGCAGGCCACCGCGGCTCTGTCGGGTGTTACGGCACCTGATGCCCACGATGAAGGTTTCACCTATCGCAGCCAGGGTGCCAACCTCTACATCTATGGCGGCAAGGAGCGGGGCACGCTCTACGGTGTTTATACGTTCCTGGAAAATGAATTGGGCATTCGTTGGTACACGCCCGACTTTACCCGCATCCCCCATCTCAAGAAGTGGGAGCTCGGTTCGCTCAACCACTCGGAGCGTCCCACGGTGAAGTTCCGTCAGAACGACTACTTCAAAGTGGCCAACACCACGCAGTGGCGTGCCCACAACAAGGAGAACTTCGGTTGGGAACCGACCAAAAGTGCTTATGGCAACATCACGGCCTACTGGAAGTGCCACACTATGCCCCTTCTGGTGCCCTCGGCCGAGTTCTACCAGACCCACCCCGAATACTTCTGCCTGCGTAGCGGCAAGCGCCAGAGCTACGGACAGCTCTGCCTCTCCAATCCCGACGTGCTGCAACTCTGCAAGGAACGCATGGCTGAAACCATCAAGAACAATCCGGGCTATGCCATTTATAGTCTGTCGCAAGACGACAACCAACTCTTCTGCGAGTGCGATGCCTGCAAGGCCATCGAGGCAAAATACGGCGGACACTCCGGCATCATGATTTGGTTTGTCAATCAAGTTGCCGACTATATCAAACCGCTTTTCCCCGACATCTACATCGGCACGTTTGCCTACCAATATACCCGGAAGCCGCCCGTAGGCATCAAGCCCAACGAGAATGTAGTGATTCGCCTTTGCAGCATCGAATGCTGCTTTGCCCATCCGCTCGATGCCGGTTGCCCGGAGAACAGTGCCTTCATGGAGGACCTCAAGGCTTGGAGTCAGCTGGCCCCTCACCTTTTCATCTGGGATTATGTGGTAGACTACGCACAGTATATGGCTCCGTGGCCCAACTTCCAGGTGTTGGCCCCCAACATCCGCGTCTTCCGCGACAATCATGCCATCGGAGTATATGAAGAATCGCAATACCAGTCGGCCGGCGGCGAGTTTGAAGAGATGAAGGCTTGGGTACTGAGCAAACTGCTTTGGAATCCCGATCAAGACGTGGAGCCCTTGGTAAAGGACTTCATTGAAGGATATTATGGTGCTGCTGCGCCCAAGGTGATGGAATATTACCGTCTCTGCCAGTCGCTCATCAAGCCCGACCTGCACTACGGCATCTTTATCAACCACGAGCATCCCCTCTATTCTGACGAGTTCGTCACAAAAGGCCTTGCAATACTCCGGGATGGAGTGAATCTGGCCACCGACGACGACCTGCGCGAACGCGTCAACAAAGTTCGGATGCAGTTGCTCTTCCTCAAGAGCGTTCGTCAACCCGCCCAAGCCCGTTCCGACGGCACGTGGAGCGAATTCGTCAACATGGCACGCAAGTATCAGGCCCGACCGCATGAACTCTACGACATCGAGAAATTCATTAAAGACATGGAGAGCAAATAAGCAGCTCTTTACCCAAGAAAGAAGGATGTGCCGGTTTCCGACACATCTTTTTTTATGAGAACGAACATAAGAATCCAATGCAAAAACATGATCTAATCTCTCTTTAAGTTGAAGAACAGTTAGCGTGATACCACACCAGCCCATCTTTAAGTTGAAGAGAGGCTTTGCTATGACCACATGACC
>CALZOH010000256.1 GCA_945827465.1 uncultured Prevotellaceae bacterium | reverse complement strand
TTGACGAACTGAAATCGGAGCCTGCTCCGATGCAAGCAGAAGTCCATACCCCTGAAGCTTTACGTCGCGCAATGCTTCAGCAACTCGGCATCATCAAGATGGTAGCCGAAACTCCCACAGAGCGGAACCGTGAGATGCTTCGCAAAATATCCTCTATAGAAAGTGATACGGATGGGGAACTTGTCAATTGGAATAACGTGTTTGAACTTATCAACACTCTTTATGCCGGATTCTACGATAAACTTCAAGCTTCATACGGCGAACTGCTCTCACCAAAGGAGAAGCAGATAATTGTGCTGATGGTTGCCGGTTTCTCTACCAAAGAAATCAGTGTCATAAGTGGGCAAACCACATCCACAATATATGTGCGTAAATCTTCTATCCGCAAGAAACTCGGAGTGCCGGAAAAGGAGGATATCGTGAAATTTCTCCGAGAGAAGACTTCCGATTAAGACCGATTAAGACCCGGCAATCCCAAATTAAGACTTTTAAGAAATGCAACCGCTGATTTTCAGTAGGTTGCATTTCTTGTATTAAGACTTTTATATTTGGCATTAAGATGCGTTTAGATGTAATTTTGCATCAGGAAATTTAAAAAAAAGACGCAAATGAAAAAGAAAATCTTAATGCTCGCCATTGCTATAATAATGGCTCAATCCACACTTACATCATGTGGCTGGAAGGTCGGACAGCGCGACAAACGCGACCGCAATATCGGCTTAGCTACTCTCAATTATCTTGATTCAATCCCTGATGTCGAATACATTGGTCTGGCAGATACGCACGACCTTGAAGATGGCAAGTTCCAGGCAGTAGTCATTTTTAATGTAACCGATGCTGCCGGAAACAAAACGGAGCATAATGCTCGTGTAACAACTAACAGTTACGGTTCCGAAATACTATCATGGGAAGACCTCTACAGCAACGTTCTCAGTGACACCAAACAGAAAATAACTGATAAGATGGAGGAAAAAGGTATTAACCTTGATGGAAGCCTTATCGACGCATAAATAGAAATCAAAAAACAAACACGATGAAAAATTCAATTTTCTTTCTGACTGCATTCTTAGCAGTCCTCCCGGCTTTTAGCCGTGATATAAAAGGCCGCATTCTTGATGAAAACAATGCGCCGCTTGACTTTGTAAATATTGTTCTTTACTGCGACTCAACATTTGTTGCCGGAGGCATAACTGATTCAGATGGTATCTTCTCAATCCCCACAGATTCAAACTGCAACCTCACAGCTAAAGTGTCATTCGTAGGCTATGAGACCATTACCACTAATGTACCACAAACGGGCGAGATGGGAGATATAATCCTGAATCCTTCCGCAGTGGAACTTGGTGAGGTAGTTGTAAAAGCTTCTCGCCCGACCACTACGATGAAAGGTAACGCATTGGTGACTAATGTAGAGGGCAGTTCCCTCGCTGTGGCCGGTACTGCCAATGATGTTCTCGTGCGTGTGCCGATGGTTGTTGACAATGGAGGCGCACTTGAAGTATTCGGTAAAGGCTCTCCGGCAATCTACATCAATGGACGCAAAGTCAATGACCTTCAGGAGCTCTCTCAACTCAACTCCGGAGACATCAAAAATGTGGAAGTCATAACCAACCCAGGGGCCTACTATGCAGCGGATGTGAAATCAGTTATACGTATCCGCACGAAACCGCCTAAAGGAGATGGCTTTAGCGGGATACTTCGTTCCGATAATGGATTTCAGCATTACTTCCGCACCGGCAATTCCCTTGATCTAAAATACCGTACCGGTGGACTTGAAATCTTCGCCAACTATGGATGGTGGAGAGGAAACACCCGTTTTGATCGCCTTAATGACATGAACACTACAACATCAAAAGGAACATATCGCCAGTTTGTAAGTACCATCGGCAAAGAATCGTATAATGACATGACCGGTAAACTGGGATTTTCATATATGATCAACGACCGCCACAGTATAGGTGCCTACTATCAGAACAGTTGGAACCGACACAATACCGACGGCACAATCCCAAGTGAAATATGGCAGAACGGCATATTACTCGACCTCTATAACTCGGATGTACACAACCAGTTTACCGCTGTTCCTCGTCACTATGCAAATATCTACTATAATGGAATCGTTGGCAAGCTCAACATTGATTTTAACGCGGATTATATATGGTACAAGAGCCGTGAACTGACATTCAACAATGAACTTAGCGAAATGGGTAATGACCGAGAGGTAAACACTTCATCAATCAATCGCAACCGAATGTTTGCCGAAAAACTGGTGATGACTTATCCCTTATGGAAAGGTCAGATTGAGATCGGTGAGGAATACACCAATACCCGGACTACAAATCTTTTCTCAGCCAATATACCTGAAACTCCTAATGCCGATAATCGTGTGGACGAGAACAATATCGCCGTGTTTGCAGAATTAGGGCAACAATTCGGACGCTTTATGATTGGCGCAGGTCTGCGTTATGAGCATGTTAAGTTCAACTATTATGAAATGGGACTACTTCGAGACGGACAGAGTAAAACCTACAATAATATTTTTCCTTCACTCAATATCGCCACACAAGTAGGGAAGGTCAGAATGGGACTGAACTATACCGGCAAGACAATTCGCCCCGGATATGGTCAACTTGACGGTGCAATCAGTTATATAAATCGTCTGACATACGAGACGGGTAATCCCTACCTGAAGCCAACGAAGTTGCAGACTGTAGAGTATATGGCGCAGTGGCGACGCTTTTTTGCTCAACTCTCATTCACCTACTTCAAAGACGGCGTGTATCATATCACGGAGCCTTATGGTCCGGAGGGCGAGGCTACAATCATTCGAACCGCTAATCTCGACCATCGGCACTATCTGCAAGCTTTCGTAGGTGGTAATTTTCAAGTTGGAGTATGGCAACCGAAAGTGAATGTCGGGATGATGAAGCAGTGGCTTTCTCTGCCTGTAAATGGCGAGCAAGTGAATATGAACACTCCTATCTT
>CALZOH010000255.1 GCA_945827465.1 uncultured Prevotellaceae bacterium | reverse complement strand
GATTCCTCTACGTCTCGTGGGCTCGGAGATGTGTATAAGAGACAGCCCCTACACATGTTCGTTTGAAATTGTGCGGTGGCGGTTTCGTTTCAGTGGCTTATTCGCATGGCTTTTCACTTACTTCGCTCGTTACTGCTTTACCAAACGGCCGTTGACGACGTAAAGACCGGCGGGCAAGCGTTTCAAGGCGGAGCGGGGAGCCTGATCCAGCAGTTTCAGTCCTTGCAAATTGTAAACCGTTACCTGATCGTCGGCGTTTACTTCTGTTTCACTGATGCCATCCACCGAATCTTCCACGATTTGGCGGGCTTGATTCCAGGGATAGGTGGCTGCATAGAGTTCCTTGGTGCCTGCCGGTACATGCAACGTCAGTTCCGAGTTTTCGGCCAACCATCCATAGGGATGATCACAGGCTAACGGCTCAGGCCAATGCACATAGATGTGCTGAATTTCGGGTGCGCTCAAGGCGAAACCTTCAATTGTTTCTACCGAAGCCGGTATGTCGATGACGTCCAATTGCTGTATGGCACCAAACGAATACCAACTGAGCTTTTTCAGACCGTTCGGCAGATGGAGGGGAGCACTGATCTTGGCATTATTAAACGCACTGCTGCCGGTGGATTGCAGTCGGGAACCCGGCGCAAACTTCACGCACTCAAACTGAACGTATGCGAAAGCCAAGGTACCGATTGTTTCCACGTTTTCACCGATGGTCAGGCTGATTTGATGGGTATATGACGGATAATTATAGAGTGCCCGGTCGGCGATAGCCGTCACAGGATAAGTTTTACCCTCATAATCGACCGTGGCAGGTATTACGATCTCCGTAGTGGGTTCTGCCGTCGAGATGAAAGAGACCAATGCAGCCGTACCTTCCGCCTCAGAAACGGAATATACCAGGTTGTCCAGATAGACCTTGTCCTTGGGGGCGATGTTGGTATAGGTTCGTTCGCCGCTATTGACCTCTAAACGCACCACGTTCTGCACTCCGTCGGCAAAATAAAACTCTAACCACTCCTCCGTACCCTCATCGCGATACACGGGGAACACCTCATAAACGCCGTCTGACAAGTTTGTTCGGTCGGGGATGGACGTATTCGACGTTCCGTTGCCCCTTATCGCCCACAATACAGAGGAAAAACTGACTTCGCGCGTGTCACTATTCCGGTAAGCCAAGGCAAAATCGGTTTTTAACTCGTCATCATACGCTGTATGATAATAATTCAACGAATATTCCTTGCCATTCCACACGAAACCACGGTCTGACGCGCACGTGCTCACGGATGCTCCGCCCTGATCGGGCTGTATGCCATAATCGATACTGGTTTCGGTGTAGTCAGGCGCAAATGCGTCGACGTTGAAAAAGCCGTTTCCATCGCCGCCCCAACCATAATTGAAGTGGAACAGTCCGTTATTGTCGTAACCATCGCACAGATAGTAATGACCTCCCGACGAAAAGAAGACGGGCCTTCCCTGAACGATTTCATCCCGTATGATTTCCTTGAAAATATCTTCCTGAACCGTACATTTGTAGATGCTGCGCGCTCCCTTGTCATAACCAAAATGTGCTATTAAGGCCTGCACCGCATGGCTGGCCCCACTCATTTGCGGTCCGTAGTTCATGTGCACGGCATAACCGGCATCTCGCATCAAAGTGGCAACGGCCATTTCTTCGGGAGTAGGCTCTTCGCCGGTCGGAATCATCCCGTATTTGGGCGTCATCAGCTCCCATTGATAAGTCGACTGACTGAGATCCACGCTCAACGTGCGCTCATTCCAGGTGTATGAGGCCTCCCCCACGCCACGCTCCGGATAACGATAGTAGCGCATCATCTGTGCCATGGCCGTAGCCACACAGCCCGTCGGGCAATGCTCTCCATTCAGCTCGGGGGTAAGGATGTTGAAGGGATAATTCTGTGCCCATTCCACCTCCTGAAGCAAGGGCGCCACTTCGTCAGGCTTCGCTATGCGCGTAGCGACGTCTCGACGAGCGGGGGCACGTCGTTCCGTCTTCACATAACGATCTAACGAAGCCTTGAAAGCCGGTGCCAGGTTGCCGGACGACAGTCGTCCCGTCAGGGCATAGCCTATAATCGGCTGATCGGCGTCTACCGTCGACACGACCACGAAACCTCCCTCCGACATATTGAATACCACGCAGTTGGGATTGTCGCTCAACTGCGCATCGACGGCTACAGCAGCCCTGCCACTCACCTGTTTAAAAAAATCCTGGGCTACGTCAGCCAAGGGAGTTCGTTCACCATGGGCCGACAAGGCCGAACAACACATTACGAGTGAGAGCACCGCAGAGCGGAGCAGTTTTCTTACATTCATCATAGGGAATTTTATGGACAATAGAGATTACCATTCAACTTTCAGAGCAAGCACTTCGCGAAAGAGAGGCTGAACAGCTGTCCGCCGGCTTTCCTCGGCTAAAAGCAAGGGCTAAACCGACCCCGGCAGCCCCTCTGACATCACTTGCAAGGGCAAAGGTAACACATCTGAACTACTTTTCTCTACATTTATCCGCAAAAAATGAGCCCGATAACCCTTTCTAAAACATGTGAACGAACTTACTATTCTAACAGAATCAAAATAATGTGAGAAAAAATTTGGAAGGAGTTGTTCTTTATAGTATTTTTGCAGCGGTATTCGATAAAGCGGCAAAGTGATGCCGTCTGTCCCACCTCGCGGAGGTGATCGGCAGCCGAACAACTGCAGTTTTAACAACTGGCTTTGACATCGCGGGAATGATTAATTCAAATATTTTCGGTGAAGAAACCGTGGCAAACTATTCAGATTCCTTACCCGGTTCCGAAAAGGCTCTCAAACCCTTTTCATAGGTTTAGCCCCAACAGAAGGGCTCCCTCACACCACCGAAACAGACGTTCCCCCGGCGGGAACAACCATCAGCAGATCACAGAAAGAGGCTTGTCAGCATAGCAAAACCACTAACTTGTCAAAAGGAGACACTTTGCCAGCATAGCATAACCACTAATTTGACAAAATGAGGCACTTTGCCAGCAT
>CALZOH010000254.1 GCA_945827465.1 uncultured Prevotellaceae bacterium | reverse complement strand
TGGTGGAATCTACACCTGTTCGCAGAAAACGTGGATGAAACGGTGGTGGGATGATGGGCTACTTTCGCTCATTTGTGGGCGTATGCGATACGCCCCTACACCTGTTCGGTGATGACATGGGTAAAACGATATTGGGATGATGGGCTACTTTCGCTCACATCAGGGCGTATGCGATACGCCCCTACACCTGTTCGGTGAAAACATGAATGTAACGGTGGTGGATGGATGGCCGGGAAAGGTTCTTCGCCCTTCCGACAATACTATAAATCCCTGCCGACAACCTTCGTGGCGGCAGGGACTTGGGTGGGATTAGCGCATCTTATGCACCAATGGCGGTCGTTTGGGCCGGTGTACCTTCAGGGTTGGCTGGCGTCGTGTTGTTGTCCGTGTCGGTAGCCGGGTCGGCCGGGGTCGAAGCGTTGCTGTCGGTAGGCACTTCACCTTCTTCCTGCGACTGTGAACGGTAAATCTTACGGTTGATCATCTCTTTATAACGTGCAGCCGTACTGTTCCACTCCTGTATCAGTGTCAGGTAAGGCTCGTTGTCCGTGGCCGTAACGCTCAGTGCTTCTATCAGCAACACCATTTTGTTGTAGACGGTGTCGCTCGCCGAGCGGGCCTGCGTGAGAGCCTTTGTGTTGGTGGTACTTTTTTCGTGATCTCGTTCCGCCAAGAGTCGTGTCACGTTGGCATTGCGCAGCAACATGTTGTTGAAGTGCTTTTCGGCACCGACCAACTTCACTTTCGCCAACATCTCCTCCTGGGTGAGGTCGCTTACCAAGTTGTCAATCTTTGAAGTGACTTCATCCGTCTGCATCGTGTCCCTCATGCGATAGACTTTGATGATGTGTTGTAGCTTTTCTGCGGCTGCAGCTTCCTCCGAAGAGTCTGTGTCCAGCCAGCTTTCTACCACCTTCTTCATGCTCATGAAGTGTTTGACGCGTAGTCGGTGCTCTTCACGGATTTGTGGCGTCAGCTCCGACCCTGTGGGCAGTTGCAACACGTTGTCTTCGGCCTTGATCACATTCAGAAACTCCTGTTGGGCGTTCGTCACTTTTTCGTCTTCTAACTCGGCACTGCTAATCAGTGCATAAATCGCTTTCATGTATGCGTAGTGCTGATGATTAGTCAACCTACGTCTGTCTATTTTTACAATCTGGTCCATAATATATGGGTGTTAAAATTATTCATAATGGTTTCGTTTAATCTCTGTTTCCTGCTTCTGTCTTGATTTTTCTGGGTTAGAAATTGACCTTGACAAAGGTGGAAACAAAGGCATTTAATCTCGAGTGCGCGACCGTTTTGTTCGGCCCGTTGTGGGTCGAGCATGTCGCACGGGGCATGCGGCGGTGGTTGACCCCTGATGGAGCCTTTCGACCACCCGAACCGTCCTGCCGACAGTCGTCTTTGAGGGTGAAGGCTGCTTCTTGTCAAAGCCGCAGCCCATGTTTCGGGTTCAACGTCGGAGTGTGCCCAGCTTCGCCCGCGACCGGTGCGCCTTGTCATGAAGGGCGTCCTGCCGTGGTGCGGCGTCGTTCGACTCCGTCGTTCCGTCGGGTGCGGAGTCCTGCAACTCATTCCCGCTGCTTCGTTGGACCGTGTTTCCGCTTGTTTTGTGCGGGTGGAGGGGTTCGACGGCTGTGCCCCTGTCCGCGTTGAATAGATTCTGTTCCTATTCATATATCATGTTTTTGTTATTAGCTGTGGATACATCTCGCCCGCCTTGGCCCTTCCGGCGTAGAGGATGGCAAGGATGCCGGTGTCCTCCCCGTCATGGGGTTGCGTGAGGCTGTGTGACCATAAGATGACTGGAAATTTGCTGTGGCAGGCGCTCTGTTCGCTGTGGATGCCTCTTGTCGGCGGGGTGGATGACGTGTGTCAGGCGTCGCATTCCACGTGTTACCGTATTGGGCAGTCTTGATGAGGTGAAGTGGTGGGGGAATTGTCTCGCTGTATCTGTTGTCTTTCAAAGCCCTTTGGGGATCGCGTCCCTGTCATTTCGACCCTCCTCATGGTTGAGTCGGGTGTTTCACCTGATTGAACGGCTGCATTCCATGTTTTTAACTCTTTTGTCCGAGGTTGTTTTTTTTACCTTTCAGGCCTCTGTCTCTCCTCGGGTGACGTCGGTGGATGCTTTTCCACCTTCAATTCACACTGCAAATATACTGCATTTCACTAATACTTCCAAATTTTTTCAGAAAAATGTTGGTAAAAACATTTTTTTTCATCCCGTTTGTTCCTTCCTATTCGTCTCAAACGAGTCCATACGAAGTTGTCCCGGGTGGGATGCACGGGTAGGCGAGGGGTCGATGAAGAAAGTCAGGGTGGGGGTGTGGGACAAAAATAATGTGGGCGAGATTTCTCATCTGGCCCACATACATTCTATTAAAAGAACTTGCTATTTGTTATATTGAGTATTATTCTTGAATCGTCATTCAGTAAGAACGACGACAACAATGTTAGTCACTCGTTGTGTCTGTGAGAACTGTGTCAGATGAGAAAGGAGGGAATGGTTGGAGTCGAATGATCCTAATTTGGTGTAGAGGTTGCATTCGTCGTTATCGCATGGGGATGATGTTGTTGGTCATCTAAGGAGTGAATTAGCATCGTAACAACCCGATGGCATATCCATGCTTCGTTCAATCATGCGAAAACAGCCTGATTCCGTTGTGTCGTCTGAGATTTTCTGAAGTTGTTCTCTCTCGAAATACACTGCAAAGGTACAAAATGGAATAATTATACTGTGTACTTTTGACCACAAAAGCATTCAGAAAATCTCCCAAATAAATTTATTTAACAACAACACACCCTTAAATCCTTGATGTTGTGCAAATATTATTAAATTTATTAGCATCAAATGGAGCAATTTTGCCCCAATTCGTTGAGGCAATTTTGCCCAAATTCCGTCCGTCCACCCATGAATGTAAGGTATATTTATTCATTTCAAATCTGTTACACATTGTATATAAGCCCCATCCCGTCCCGAATATCACCGAACAGGTGTAGGGGCGTATCGCATACGCCCTGATGTGAGCGAAAATGGAACCAACACACAACCCAACAAATCCCGGAAATCAATCGAACAAGTGTAGGGGCATATCGCATACGCCCTGACGTGGGCGAATACGAAACCAATACGCAACGCAACAAAACCCAAAAATCAATCGAACAGGTGTAGGGGCGTATCGCATACGCCCTGATGT
>CALZOH010000253.1 GCA_945827465.1 uncultured Prevotellaceae bacterium | reverse complement strand
TTCACCTCCTCGAAGTCGGCGTCTTGGATGTTGTCCTTTTCTTGCTGATTGCTGTTATTGGTTTGTTGTCCGGCACCAGGGTTGGGTTGTCCTGTTTGCTGATACATTTGTGCACTGGCAGCCTGCCAAGCGTTGTTGAGTTCGGCAATTGCAGCATCAACGGCGGCGATGTCGCCACTCTTGTGAGCGTCCTTCAATTTCTGGAGAGCAGCTTCAATGGCTGGCTTCTTGTCGGCGGGAAGTTTGTCGCCTAAGTCCTTCAGTTGATTTTCGGTTTGGAAAATCATGCTGTCGGCTTGATTCATTTTGTCGACTCTTTCACGCTCTTTCTTGTCAGCTTCGGCGTTTGCGTTTGCTTCAGCTTTCATGCGCTCAATTTCATCCTTGCTCAGGCCACTGGATGCTTCAATACGGATGGCTTGTTCCTTACCGGTTGCCTTGTCCTTTGCGGATACTTTCAAGATTCCGTTGGCGTCAATATCGAAGCTTACTTCAATTTGAGGAATGCCTCTGCGAGCGGGAGCAATGCCTGTCAAATTGAACTGGCCAATGCTCTTGTTCTGAGATGCCATGGGGCGTTCTCCCTGCAATACGTGGATGGTTACTTCCGTTTGATTGTCTGCTGCAGTTGAGAACACTTCACTTTTCTTTGAAGGAATTGTGGTGTTGGCCTCAATCAGTTTGGTCATAACGCCTCCGAGGGTTTCGATACCCAGTGACAACGGGGTTACGTCCAACAGAACGATGTCGCCCACGCCGGCTTCTTTGTTTAAGATGGCTCCCTGGATAGATGCTCCTACTGCAACTACTTCGTCAGGATTTACTCCTTTTGAGGGGGCTTTGCCAAAGTAATTCTGTACTAATGTCTGTACAGCAGGGATACGGCTTGAACCTCCTACCAGGATTACTTCGTCAATGTCAGCCGGGGTAAGTTTTGCATCTGAAATGGCTTTGCGGCAGGGCTCCAAACATTCTTGAATCAAGTTGTGAGCAAGTGCTTCAAACTTGGCACGTGTCAATGTTTTTACCAAGTGCTTGGGTACACCGCCAACCGGCATGATGTACGGAAGGTTGATCTCGGTTGTTGTTGTTGAAGACAACTCTATTTTGGCTTTTTCGGCGGCTTCCTTCAAGCGCTGCATGGCCATTGGGTCTTGTGACAAGTCGGCTCCTTCGTCGTTCTTGAATTCTTCTACCAGCCAATTGATGATTACGTGGTCGAAGTCGTCACCGCCCAGGTGGGTGTTACCATTTGTGGAGAGTACTTCAAACACTCCGTCGCCAAATTCCAAGATGGAGATATCGAAGGTTCCGCCTCCCAAGTCGAATACGGCAATTTTCATGGACTTGTTGCTCTTGTCGAGTCCGTAAGCCAATGCTGCAGCCGTAGGTTCATTGACAATTCGTCTTACGTTGAGGCCTGCGATTTCGCCGGCTTCCTTGGTTGCCTGGCGTTGTGAGTCGCTGAAGTAGGCGGGAACGGTGATAACGGCGTCGTTTACTTCTTCGCCCAAGTAGTCTTCAGCTGTTTTCTTCATCTTTTGGAGGATGATGGCTGAGATTTCCTGAGGTGTGTACTGGCGACCGTCGATTTCAACACGGGCTGTGTTGTTGTCGCCTCTTACTACGCTGTAGGGAACGCGTGCAATTTCCTTTTGAACCATGTCGTAAGGCTCTCCCATGAAGCGTTTGATGGAGTATACCGTGCGCTTGGGGTTGGTGATGGCCTGACGCTTGGCCGGATCTCCTACTTTGCGCTCGCCTCCTTCTACAAAGGCTACTACCGAGGGGGTGGTGCGCTTGCCTTCGCTGTTGGCAATTACTACTGGTTCGTTACCTTCAAATACGGAAACGCAACTGTTGGTGGTTCCCAAATCGATTCCAATGATCTTTCCCATAATGATTCTATTTTTTATTTGATTATTAATTTCTACTTTTTCGTATTTGCCTTTATATATACAATTATCGTGCCAACATGCCATCGAAGGCGCATTTTCTTTGAAAAAAAATCGTTTTTTCTTGTCTGAAACGAAAAAAATCCCGGTTGCGAAGCCTGAAAAACGATGAATCACTACCTTTGTGCCGGTATTCCTTATTAAATGTGTTCATGAAAAAGTTTGTTTTTACTCTGGTCCTGCTGTGTGCTATTTCGGCGAAGGGCCAATCGTCATCTTCTGATTTTGTCTATACCGGGGCTGAGGTTTGTTTGGCCGAGCATACTTTTAGTTGTCGACATCTTGGAAAGCTTCAAGGTGTGGAGAAACAGTCTTACCAGGGGATGGATATATGGAAGGATTATATTGTGAGTTGTCAGAATACGGGGTATGTGACGATTTATAAGACCGACGGGAATGCGTTCAGCAAGGAGGGGAAGTCGTTTAAGTTGGCCAGCTTTCATCAGAATAATCATTGTAATGTGGTTTCTTTCAGTCGTACGTTCTATGATAAGAAGGATGTTTTCCCTTTGCTTTACGTGAGTCAATGTCAGCGCGGGCGTATCAACGGGCGTAAGGATTTGATTTATGTGGAGCGCATTGCCAACGACCTGAAATCTTCGGAGTTGGTACAGACCATTTATTTTAAGGATGTACACCAGTTGTTTGGCTATGCTCTTCAGTGGGTTGTTGATACCGACCGGAATTATTTGTATGGTTATGGTAATACGGTTGACAATACCAATCCGCTCAACCGGCACCGCATTGTGAAGTTCCGCATTCCTGCGTTGGACGAGTCAACTGACGGTTTGGTTACGCTTACTGAGGATGATTTGCTGGAGAATTACCTGATTGAGGATACTTATGCTGCTCCGTTCAATCCTATCGGACAGGGTTTGTTTATCAGGAACGGCCAGTTGTTTATGCCGACCGGGGTGGGGAACGACGAGCATCCTTCTATATTATATGTATGGAACTTGGATACGCGCTCGATGCAGAATGTGATTGACCTGCGCAAGGCTACTTTCGGCGAACTGGAGGATTGTGCCTGTTATCGGGGCGAGCTGTTCATTCAGGCGCAGGGCGATTTGTTTAAGCTTTCCTTTCAGCGTTAGGCGTGGCGGTCTTGGTTTCTCCAAGGCCGCCCTCTTTACAGGTGGATGCTGTAGCTTTGTTTCACTTCGTTCATGACGAATGTGCTTTCGATTGAACCTAAATGTTCCAGGGTGCCTAATACGTTGCACGTCATGTAAGCGGGATTTCACCCCTG
>CALZOH010000252.1 GCA_945827465.1 uncultured Prevotellaceae bacterium | reverse complement strand
GCGGACTGCTCGACGAGAACGGACGAGTCAGGGAGGGGCGCAACTATATGGTGATCTACGTGGGCGATTACGATGCCTCGTCGTGGGTGAGCCAATGCACCCCGCGCATCTGGGATGCACCCGAACGGGGCCGACTGCCGATGATGTGGGCCATCAGCCCCGTACTGAGCGAGCGCATCCCCCACGCCCTACATTATATAAGGACTACCGCCTCGGGGAACGATTATTTTGTGGCAGCCGACAACGGCGCCGGTTACCTGATGCCCGGCACGGCCGAAGCGACCGACAGAGAAGAGCAGACCACCCATCGCATCGACACGTGGAAGGAGCACTGCCGGCGTTATTATCGCCTTTGGGACCTGCATCACACGGGTTTCATCATCGACGGCAACGGTCCTGCCATGGGACAGAGGGCGCTCGACGCCTATGCCGAGTTTAGCGAAGGCGGCATCGTGCCGCAGAAGTACGACGGCAACGGCCTTCATCGGGGGATGCCCGTACTGCGCTCCGACTGGGATTTGGTTTCTGACAACCCCGAAGAGGCGGCACAAGTGATTGCCGACCGCGTCAGAGACCGTGACATCCCCTTCCACTGGTTCCGCTGCATCTTGAAATCCCCCGACTGGTATGAGCGAACCGTTGAACAAGCCTGCCGTAAAGACCCCAGCCTGCAACTGCTCGACGCGCCGAGCTTCTTCTTGCTCTACAAAATTTGGGTGGAACAAAGACTAACAGACCAAAAGTGAGATTGTTTCGGGGCGAAAAAGTCATATATGCTGAATAACATATATCTAAAAGTTGTTTTGAACGCGATAAAAAAGTAAATTGCGGCCGTTTTTAGCAAAACGAATATAATAGTAACATAAAATCGAGCATATATGAAAGTATATCAAAGTAACGAAATCAAAAACATTGCCCTCTTGGGTAATGACGGGTCAGGTAAAACGACCCTGACCGAATCCATCCTTTTTGAAAGCGGCCTGGTACAGAGAAGAGGCCGCGTTTCCATGAAAAATACTGTCAGTGACTACTTCCCGGTAGAACAAGAATACGGATATTCGGTATTTGCTACCGTATTCCACTCCGAATACAACGGAAAAAAGCTCAACTTTATCGATTGCCCGGGCTCGGATGACTTCGTGGGCGCTGCCATGACGGCTCTCAACGTGACCGATACGGCCGTGATCGTATTGAACGGACAACATGGCGTGGAGGTGGGAACGCAGAATCACTTCCGCTATACCGACAAACTGGGCAAGCCCGTTATCTTCCTGCTCAATCAATTGGATGACGAGAAGTGCGACTTCGACATGATACTCGAGAAGTTGCAGGAAGTTTATGGTCCGAAAGTCATTCCGGTGCAGTTCCCGGTACAAACCGGCCCCGGCTTCAACAGCATCATCGACGTTTTGATGATGAAGCAATATACCTATGGTGAGAATGGCGGCAAGGCAACCATCACCGACATCCCCGCCGATCAGCTCGATAAGGCCCAAACCCTGCATCGCGCCTTGGTGGAAGCTGCTGCCGAGCATGATGACAGCCTGATGGAGAAGTTCTTTGAAAGCGAAAGTCTCACCGAGGATGAGATGCGCGAGGGCATTCGCAAGGGTCTTGTTTCGCGTGGTATCTTCCCGTTGTTCTGTGTATGTGCCCGTCTTGACATGGGCGTAGACCGCTTGCTGGAGTTCCTGGGCAACGTGGTTCCCTTTGTAGACGAGATGCCGAAGGTACACAATACCCGCGGCGAGGTGGTGAACCCCACTACCGACGGCCCCACTTCGCTCTTCTTCTTCAAAACCGGTATGGAACCGCACATTGGCGAAGTTCAGTACTTCAAGGTAATGAGCGGAAAAGTACACGAAGGAGATGATTTGCAGAATGCCGACAGAGGTTCCAAGGAGCGCATGTCGCAGTTATTCGTTTGCGCCGGACAGAACCGTATCAAGGTCGACGAGCTCCGCGCCGGCGACATCGGCTGCGCCGTGAAGCTGAAAGACGTGCATACGGGCAATACGCTCAACGGCAAGGATTGCGACAACCGTTTCAACTTCATTAAATATCCGAATCCGAAGTGCACCCGCGCCATTCGTCCGGTCAACCTGCCCGAGATGGAGAAGATGATGGCCGCCATCAACCGTATGGCCGAAGAAGATCCGACCTGGGTAGTGGAGCAGAGCAAGGAATTGCGCCAAGTCCTCATTCACGGACAGGGAGAATTCCACCTGCGCACCTTGAAGTGGCGCTTGGAGAACCTGGATAAGATTCAGGTGGAACTCTACGAGCAGCGCATCCCCTACCGCGAGACCATCACCAAGAAGGCTCGCGCCGACTATCGCCACAAGAAGCAGAGCGGTGGTGCCGGACAGTTCGGCGAAGTTCACCTCATCATTGAACCGTATTATGAGGGCATGCCCGAACCGGGAACCTATAAGTTCAACGGACAAGAGTTTAAAATCACACCGCGAAGCACCGAAGAAGTGCCCATGGAATGGGGCGGAAAGCTGGTATTCATCAATTCAGTGGTAGGAGGAGCTATCGACACGCGCTTCATGCCCGCCATCCTCAAAGGTATCATGGAGAAGATGGAGCGTGGTCCGCTGACCGGCTCCTATGCCCGTGACGTGCGCGTGATTGTATATGACGGAAAGATGCACCCGGTTGACTCCAACGAAATTTCCTTCATGATTGCGGGACGCCAGGCCTTCAGCCAGGCATTCAAGGAGGCAGGCCCGAAGATTCTGGAGCCCATCTACGAAGTGGAAGTTTACGTTCCGGGCGAATATATGGGTGATGTGATGAGCGATTTGCAAGGTCGCCGCGGATTAATCATCGGCATGACCTCCGAAAACGGTTATCAGAAGCTCAACGCCAAGGTGCCCTTGAAGGAACTCTCTAATTTCTCCACCGCCTTGAGTTCCATCACGGCCGGTAGTGCTTCCTTCAACATGAAGTTCTCCAGCTACGAACTGGTTCCGACCGATGTTCAGGAGAAGCTCATCAAGGAGCACGAAGCCGAAAACGAAGATGCTTAATAACAGTTTTAATTACTTCCATAGTCCGGGCTTTCCCTCGCGGGAAAGTCCGGTTTTTTATGCCCCATTCACCGGTTCCAAAAAAAGAGGCAGGCCCTCGGAGGATGGTTACCTCCTTGGGCCTGCCTGCCTTTAGGGTAGACGAGCGTCCGCGGCTTATTCGGCGGGCTCGATGGGCTCTTCGCC
>CALZOH010000251.1 GCA_945827465.1 uncultured Prevotellaceae bacterium | reverse complement strand
ATGGTACGGGCGATATGTTCTTTGAAAGCACTCTGATGGGTTCCGCCTTGGGTTGTATGCTGTCCGTTAACGAAGGAATAATATTCTTCTCCGTATTGATTGGTATGCGTGAAGGCTATTTCGATGTCGGTTCCCTTGAGATGAACAATCGGATAAAGCACCGGAACCGTCAAATTGTCGTTCAACAGATCTTCCAATCCATTGCGACTTACTATGTGACGTCCATTATAGTGAATGCTGAGTCCGGAATTGAGATAGGTATAATTGCGCAGCTTCTCCTCAATGTATTCATCTCGGAAGGCATAGTTGAGAAAAAGTGTATTATCAGGTACGAAAAGTACTTCCGTTCCATTCTCTTCTTCCGTATCGGTTGTTTGGTCGTCAACGAGCGAACCTTGTCTGAAGATGACACGGCGCACCTTTCCATCACGGTATGAAGCGGCCTCAAAACGGGTGCTGAGCGCATTCACAGCTTTCAAGCCCACACCATTGAGACCAATACTCTTCTTAAAGGTTTCAGTATCGTACTTGGCACCGGTATTCAGTTCGCTCACGGCCTCTACCAATTTACCTTGAGGTATTCCGCGACCGTAATCACGAATACGCATACCTCCTTCGGTTGTTGACTCAATATCTACCCGACGACCGAAGTTCATCCGAAACTCGTCGATACTGTTATCAATCACTTCTTTCAGCAATACGTATATACCGTCTTCAGCATGACTACCGTCACCCAAACGTCCGATATACATACCGGGACGGGTGCGTACATGATCCATATCACTGAGGTGACGGATACTATCTTCATTATATGCGGCAGTCTGTTCCCGCAAGAGCTCATTTTCTTCAGACATACAGACAAGAAGTATTTGGAAGATTATTTGGATGTAATCGTTTTAGTGAAGCAACGACGACGCTTGTGTATCTCGTTTTCCAGGTATTGCCATTGCGACTGTACCTTTTCATTAATTTCAAGTTCGGGATTTGTTTCTCCCCATTTGAAACCTTTCTTGATGTAGATAGGTATCAGATCGGTAAAAAGGAGGGCATTCACGCCTTTATTCTGATATTCGGGTTTCACTGCAACAAGCAGGAGGTCAAGGATGGGCGGACGCTTGATGTAAAGCGACTTGATGAAATGTATCCAGCCGAATGGGAAAAGCCGACCGCGAGCCTTCTGAAGCGTGGTTGAGAGTGAAGCCATCGAAATGCCCACGCCGACCAACTCTCCGGCTTCGTCTTCTACCAATGTCACCATGTCAAGATCGAGTATCGGAAGATATTCATTGATGTATTGGTCAATCTGACCTTTGGTCATCTCTGAGAAGTTAAACAACGACGAGTAAGCCTCATTAATCAAGTCGAAAATACGATAACCGATTCCTGATTCACGAATCTCGCGCATATTCTTCAACTTCCTGACATGCAAATGAAACTTGGCCTTCACCACTTCGGATATTCTCACATACTTTTCCGGGGTAGCCACCGGCACTTTGAGTTTCATCTCAATCCAATCCATCTCTTTCTTCATACCGATCCGTTCCATGTGGACGGGATAGTAAGGATAATTGTAGATGGTAGCCATAGTGCCCAACTGGTCGAAGCCTTCTATCAACATTCCTTCGGCATCCAGGTCGGTAAATCCGAGGGGGCCCTCAATGATATCCAGTCCGCGTTCGCGTCCCCAAGCTTCGACCGTTTCAATCAGTTGCCGACTCACTTCTTCATCATCAATGAAGTCAATCCAACCAAAGCGTACGGCCTTCTTGCCCCACTTGGCATTGGCCCGATGATTCACGATCGCTGCAACACGACCTACTACACGCCCATCACGAATGGCCAGAAAATAGTCGGCCTCACAAAACTCAAAGGCCGGATTCTTCTGCGGAGAAAAGGTCTTGAGCATGTCTTCATAAAGATCGGGAACTGAATAGGGATTGTTTTTGTATAATTCATAATTGAAACGTATGAACTGCTTCAATTCTTTCTTACTGCTTACTTTCTTGATGATTGTTGTCATGAGGTAAAACGGTCTGTTATACTTTCGGATAATTAAAGACACACAAAATTACATCTTTTTCTCCGATAACCGAAAAAGGCTTATTGTTTTCGGCCTTCAGGCGGTTGTTTTGACTCAGACTACCCCTATTAGGGAGAACGAATCTCAACGAGTTCAAGATTTAATGTTTAAATTTGTAGCCGTTTTTAAACAAACTGGCACTTTTCATGAAAAGATTTCTTGCTTGCTTTTTCCTCTTATGCGTTTTAGTGGAGTTGACACGGGCCAATTATACCCAACTGACCAATCTGCCGTCTGTCTATATCAACACCTTCGACGGATTGCCCATCAACAGTAAGGAGTATTACCTCTATTGTCGTATCATTTGGGTGGAGGGAGACTCCATCAGAAAGTTCGACTCCGTACAGATTCGCGGCCGAGGGAATGCTTCATGGGGTTTCCCCAAGAAGCCCTATCGCATCAAATTCAAGAAGAAGGAGCGGTTGTTAGGTTCTAAGTTTGCCAATGCCCGCAACTGGGTCTTGCTGTCAAACGGAGGTGAGAAGCTCATGCTGCGAAATGCGCTCAACTCTTTCGTGGGAAGCCTAAACGGACTGCCGTTCAACCCTGCCGACAAGTTTGTTGACCTTTATATTAATCATATCTACAAAGGAACTTACCAAGTTACCGACCACATTGACGTGAGAAGCAAGCGCGTCAACATTGTGGAACAGAACGCGACCAATAGTGCGGTGAACGTAACCGGCGGATACTTGATGGAACAAGACGGATATACCGACCCCAACGGCATCTATTTTACAACCGGAAGCGGTGCACACATCCGCATCCACAGTCCCGACGACGATGTGATCACCACCCGCCATCTGGATTACATCAAAACCTTTATGGCCAACTTTGAGGAAAAGTTGTTTTCCGACAACTATCTTGACGAACGCCGCGGCTACCGCCCCTACATCGATTCGCTCACTCTTCTGGGATGGTATCTCTCGTCGGAAATCGGTTCCAACTTCGACTTGTTCCATAGCACTTACTTCTACAAGAACCGTAACGACAACCACCTTTATTTCGGTCCTCTTTGGGATAACGACTTAGGTTATAATCATGACTCACGTTACGGCGACGAGACCGCCACGATGATGGTCAATGTCGCTTACGGTGCCAGCAGGTGGTTCAAGCGCATTTATTCCGATCCGTGGTTCAAGCGAGCCTG
>CALZOH010000250.1 GCA_945827465.1 uncultured Prevotellaceae bacterium | reverse complement strand
AAGCAACTTTTTTCTATAAAAAGTTTTCAATTCATGGTTTCAGGCATCCAATCGGAACCACATAGACCCCGTCATCGGGTCGACGATAGGCATATTCTCCGGCAGCGGTCAGTACCATTTTAAATGCAGGGGCATTCATACGTGTGGTATCTATCTGTGCGCTCAATGCCAGCAAAGTTTTCACGCCATCATTGATCAACGTCTCCCCGCCCAGTTTGATTTCAATCAGACCATACTGTCCGTTGCGAAGATGCACAACGGCATCGCACTCCAACCCATTCTTGTCACGGTAATGATAAACCTTGCCATACATTACTTCCGCAAACACTCGCAGGTCTCTTACGCACATGGTTTCAAACAACAGGCCCATCGTGTTTAAATCGTTCATCAAGTCTGCCGGACCTAAGCCCAGAGCGGCCGTCGCGATAGATGGATCGACAAAGTATCGGGTGTCGGCCGAACGGATAGCGGTCTTGGAACGCAGGTTAGGATTCCACGCCGGCATGTCTTCGACTACGAATATCTTCTGTAACGCGTCTAAATAAGTTCTTATCGTATCTTCATCCAGCGTGACAACGTCATTGTTTTTCAAATCTTCTTTCAAGGTTGCTATCGATGTTTGCGTGCCCTGATGCCGGGCATACGATCTCATCAAGCGTTGCACCCTCGCCGAAGCCCGTTTCACGCCGTCCACCTTGGTCACATCCTCCTTGGTCACCGCGTCGTAGTAATCAAAGGCTTGTTCCAAGGCTGCTTCTTCGGGCAACCCAACTGACATCGGCCAGCCACCACGACAAATCAGAAAGGCTACGTCCTGTAATTTCAGTTTATTCCTTTCCAACAGTTTTTGTGGAGCCGAGAAGAGTTCTGCAAGACTGACGGTGCCGTTGGATTCACCCGATTCATACAACGACATCGGGCGCATCGTGAGCCAGGCGAAGCGACCTACACCCGAATGCTCCCGTTCTTTTTCTGCATTCCGGTCAGGTACGGCCGAGCCTGTCAGGATGAACTGCCCCATTTGACGGCGATGATCGACCGTGTACCTCACCGCATCCCATAGTTTGGGCACGGTTTGCCACTCATCTATCAACATCGGAGCTTCGCCCGACAAGGCCGCGTCGGCATCTATCTCCAACAAACTCTTGAAGTTGCTTTTTACGTCGGCTCGCGCCAACAAAACCTTGCTGGCGGCTATTTCTTCTGCCGTGGTCGTCTTTCCACACCATTTGGGGCCCTCAATGAGTACTGCACCCTTGGCCTGTAGTTTCTTTTTCAAGAGGTCATCCATGACCCTTCTCCTGTAACCGTCCATTAATCAGAGCTTTTTACAGGGCAAAGATAGTGACAAATCCTCAAAATTCGGTGATTTGGCGCGATATTTTTCGGTAATTTGGCGCGATTTCATTCGGTGATTTGGCGCAAACTTGTTCCGAAGAAGGGCCGACGAGGCTCTTGTTCCCCTCTTGCAAAGGTCGTCGTGTCAAAATGTGAGGTAGAGTCCCAGTCGGGTTTCAAAGGTGCGGAACGTTTTGTCGGGATGTTTGGAGTAATGGGTGTGGCGCAGGTAGTACAGGGCCGAGATTCCTAAGTTCAACCGCTCCGACAGACGGAATCTCATGTCGGGTTGCAGGATGGTCAGCGACGCATTGCCCTTATCCCCCTGTGCATTCAGGTAGAGGGGATTCACGTTGGCCAAGTCTTCATCCGAATATCCTTTCCAGGTAAAGATGCGCAGGTTCGATGCGAGGAAGGTAAAGTAGCCTACCGGCCCCAAATCGAGGCGCGTCTGGCTTTTCAAGCTGTAGCCGCTACCCATGTTGTAATTCCGATCAATCACTTGATAGTAGTCAGTCAGCGAGCCTCCCAACAAAACGGCACTGGCATACAGGTGTTGTTCGAGCGACATGCGTCCCTCCGGCATCGGTATGCGATAGATGATACCGGGGCCGAACGATGCGGCTTCGCTGATCTTGAAGGGAACATGGTTGGTTCCGTCGATGACGGGCTCGGAGTCGTAGTAATTAAAGTGCTGAAAGAGTCCCACCACGACGTCTACACTGTCTTCCACCTCAAAATTCTTTTTGAGCAGGCATCCCTTCAGGTTCACACTCCCTATCAACGGCTGGTTTCCGGCCAGGTTGGCGGTGAGGCTGCAGCTGAAGTAGTCGTACGGACGGTATTCGCGGTCGCTGCCCAGCAAGTCGCCGTATTCCAGACCTAATTGTATGTACGGACTTTGTTCTCCTTTGAACCAATGGTTGTCGTCTGCCAAATAACGATTGCCTGCACCGATGCTGAACCGCACGGGGTGCAGCCCCTCATCATGGTAGCGGGCGAAGTCCGTGTGTCGCTTCCACATCTGTCCGCTCATCAAACGGTTCAGTCCACGCATGGGTGAGAGCACAAACCCCAACACTTCGCGTCCGACGCGCTCGATGCCGCCTTTGGACTCGTCCAATACGAGTGCCGAGAGCCTGTTGGTCACTTCACCCAAGGCCACTCCGCCGCAGGTGGTGGCAATCAGGTCGTTGATAGCGGGTGGTTCGCGTTCGGCCATCACTTCCCACATCAGTGAACCTGCGAAGGAGTAAGGCACACTTTCCCAGAACGACAGTCCGTTCGACCTCGCCGTGTTGAAGTAGAGGCCGCCGTGATAGGGATGCGCAAACAGATTGGTCGAAAACTGGTCGTTGTCCCATACAAAACCATTCTTGACGTTGCTACGTATGGTGTGGATGTTGATGCGGGCAAACTCTTCGTTCATCACAAAGCGGTCGAACGACCACACACCCACGTTCGTCATCACCGTTTCGAGACCGGCTTTCCAGGGATGTTTCTTCAGTTGGGGGTTCAACTTGCTGAAATAATACAGACTATCGGGCAGCAGGCCGTCGGCCGACACGGGAATGGTCAAGATGCTCAACAGGCAGAGCAGGAATAAGTGCTTTCTCATGAGTGACACAGGTTATAAAATGGCTACGCCGAGTTCCACCACAGGCTTGTGTCGGAACATACGCGCATGATGATACTCTCTTGTCCAACTATATCCACCGTCGCCGAAGACCGACAGATGCCGGTTCAGCCTGCATTCCAGGCCGGCACGCAGTTGCAGGGCGTAAAAGCGCGAGGGGCTTTCGGCGCTGTCGTCGTGAAAGCTCTCGATGTGTACAAATCCGGCGTCGCCGTGCACGCTCCAACGCCCTTTCAGCGGCAGTTGATAGCCGAGACGATAGA
>CALZOH010000249.1 GCA_945827465.1 uncultured Prevotellaceae bacterium | reverse complement strand
TTTTTGGGATTTGTTGGATTGGTGGTTGGTTCCGTTTCCGCTCACATGAGGGCGTATGCGATACGCCCCTACACACGTTCGTTTATTGTCATGGTCAAATACAATTAATCATTACACCTGTTCGGTTGATTTTTGGGATTTGTTGGGTTGGTGGTTTGTTTTGTATTCGCTCACGTGAGGGCGTATGCGATACGCCCCTACACACGTTTGTTTATGATCGCGGCTGAATACAATTAAACATTTCACCTGTGCGGTGAAAATCGGGGATTTTTGGGCTTTCGCCCCTACACCTTTTGATGTTGTTTATCGTTGTTGTTCGGTGTACACGTAATTGTAACGGCCACCGGGGGCGGCGTCGCCATTGACGTAAAAGTCCATAATGTTGCCTTCGTCCTGCATGTTGTCGCTCCACTTGAACTCGAAGTCGAGCGGTTGGTCGGGGGTGAGGCCCAAAGCTTCCCTCGGCAGACGGAGGACGAGCTCGTTGTCGCGCAGGGCATAGCTTCCGATGCCGGCGTCCTTCCAGATCCATTTGTTCTGATAGCTCCGTTGGATGTACACCGACTTCTTCTTGGTGTTCGGACTGCGGTAGTTCACGATGAAGTCATAGCCTTGCCAGCCTGTGGTCTTGTTGCGATCGATGTCGATGAAGAGTATCATCCAATTGGCGTCGGTGGGCGAGGTCAGTTTCTGGTCGGTTCGTACGTAAAAATAGAGATGTCGGGCGTCGCGCGTGACGCGTGCTTCCACCAAGTCGTTGCGGCCCGAGTTGTTTACATAGCGGATACCGCAGCTACCCAGGCTGTTGCGGTGGCGTGTGTTGCCTTTGTAGGCGGTGTAAACGGGCTGAACCGTTTGCCACGAGGCCCAATCGCCGAGGCGCAAGGTTCGTGGCGGTGTGGGCGAGGCTTGTTGGGTGGTACCCTTGAACCGTCTGACGCGGTCGATGAGTTGCATGTAATAGACATCACCCTTGTCGCCCCAGCTTTTAACCGGTTCAATGTCGCGACTATGGTCGGCGTCGTATTCGTCGACGAAGGAATAAGGCTCACCCGTCCATGGAGAATCCTTGGGCGAGTATTTTCCGGCTATCCACTCGTTCCAACCGGTGATGAACACGGCTTGTGGGTCGAGCTCATAGGCCCGGTCCCACTGCTCGCTGAAGTTCCAGCCGTAGAGGTAACCGTCTTTGCGTGGGTCGTAGCCCTTTCTTTGGGAGAAACTCCGGGTGAAAGCGCCCGGTTTGTTGAAGGCACTGCAGTGACCTTTGGTCTCGGGACATGCGTTCTGGCTGACTCCTACCGTAACCAGTTCAAACGAACCGTCGGCGAGGCGGTTGTAGCCATGTTGCGGGTAGTTTTCGAGCCAGCCCCACTGGTGAGGGAAGGCCGGGTTAGGGCCGTCGACGTAGTCAGGTTGTGCGGGTCGGAAGGTAAAGAAGTCCGCAATGGCCCGGTCGACGGGGTCATCGGCCTTGAGATTGTTCGGATAAGCCATGATACAGGGTTTCCCGTCGCGCATATACCACAGACTGCGGTATTTCCCCGGTTGATAGAGCCGCTTGTACAGGTGGCGGAGGGAGGTTAGAGACCAGTCGCTGTAGCCGAAAGGCAGCATGAAGCCGATGCGGGGCACGTTGACGCCCTCACTCTGGGCCAAACTCCACACTTCGAGCAGGGAGTCGGTGCTGGCATCCCATGTAAGCGAACCGTTCGTACAGTCGAAGAAGACTGCATCGACCTTGGCGTCGGCCAGTAGCTCGGCATGTTTGCGCAGGACCCACTTGTCGGTGGTGCGATAATAGCCTAACAGAGGTTCATCCCAGAAGTAATAACCCGTGACGCCGTTGGCCCAGGCCGGATGCTCGGCGTCCAGGGCTGCTTCGGGATGGTTTTGCAGAATTTCCGTGTTGTTCTTGATGCGGGCGTCGACCATGTCTTCGCGTTCATGCCATGTCCAATAGAACATCAGCACTTCCTTCCGGCCCTTGCCGAGGTCGTCGTACCGTCCAAGAGTCCTTCCCAAGGCATCAGTTGCCGTCCAATGATCGCTGTTGACGTTGTTTTGTGCTGCTATAAAAGCAGTCTGGCCCGTCATGAGGGTCATGAGGGCCAGACACAGAGAGTATAATCTTTTCATGATTGAGTTACTACCGGTGAAGTCGGGTGCAAAGTTAATCGTTCTGTTCGGTACAGCCAAGGTTTTGCTTCGTTTAAATATCATTTTAGACCGTTTGAGGGTTGTTTTTTTACTAATTTTGTACGCGCTAAGCCGATGTTATGCGAAAAAAACGAATAATTCACCACTTTTTGTCCTTGTTGATAAAGCGAAGTCGCGCTCTGCTGCTTCCGCTCGGGGTGGTCCTGCTGTTATTGCTCACCTCGTCGCGAACCGATGGAGGCGGGATGCGCGTTCGGTCGTGGACGGCGATGGGCAATTCGTTCACGCTACACTCTGTCACCGACTTCTGGTGGGGCTTGTGGGGCATGGCTGCCACCCATCGCGACAGTGATTACGTGCACGTGCTGCATCGCCTGATTACCGAGCAACAGCAGTACGAGCCCGAGCTGGGCATTGCCAATATCGTGCAGTTCGAATATTCGCATGCGTCGCAGACGGTCAGGGCTTCCACCGTGAACAATCTGAGGGGCGACGAGCAGCTCGTCGTGCTGCGCATCGGTGAGTGTGCCGGCAGCTTGGCAACCTATACGACCGACCTTGAGCGGTTGGTCGACTCCCTGCGCGAGCGTGCCCCCGAAGCCGTGGTGGTCATCACCGGCACGTTCTGGCCCCATTACGAACGCAACGCCTGTCAGCGGGCGGCGGCCCTGTCGCGCCACTGTGTCTGGGTGCCTCTCGACGTGTTGTATGGAAATGACACGCATTCCTCGCTCGACACGCAGGTGATGGGCGACGATGGTGAGTGGCACCTGATTAAAGACGGCGGCAGCGTGGCCAAAAGCGTGGCTTTGCATGCCAATAACTTGGGTCACCGACGCATTGCCCAAGCCATTTTCGATTCGCTCCAGGCCTTTTATGCCCGGCCCAACGGGGTAGAAAGCCTTCGCGCCGATTCGTGGGAGGTAGTTCGCACCGAATACTTCGACCTACACGGTCGCGCCCTCCCCGGCCGCCCGGCCAAGGGACTCTGTATTCGCCGCGTTACCTACCGTGACGGCCGATGGGAAAGTTTCAAGGAGGTTCGTTGAAGCCTTTCTATACATTATATAATATATAGGAGTTATCGGACAGGGGTAGGGGCGTATTGCATACGCCCTGAAGTGGGG
>CALZOH010000248.1 GCA_945827465.1 uncultured Prevotellaceae bacterium | reverse complement strand
GGATATTGTCGTATGGAACGTGTTTGGCGAGCCTCGACAGGATGCGAGCGCCTATATCAACCTGAAGAAATTGATGAATCAGATCACACAGGCCGCTCAGCAATTCCCCGCAGGCTCTGAACCGGGTTATTACCCCGTTGACCTGGTCGATGCCTATGAAATTGCCTTGATGAACGCCCGTAGCGCATTGGATATGGAGGAAGGCGAAGACGCTTATCTCAAAGCCTTCCAGGCTCTCAAGCCGGCCTACGAAGCCATTATGAAAGGAATGACTCCGCTTGCCGACGGATTCTACTACATCCAGAGCACCTATTCCATGTTCCCCACCGAACGCAACGTGACTCCTTACATGTTAGGCAAGAAGGACGGCTTTGCCTACTGGGATGACCCGAAGACCACCGACCCGAATTACGTCTTTAAACTCACACGTTTGGAAAGCGGCAACTACAGCATCATGAACTACGGTCTCGGAACCTATCTGGACAAGACTTACGACAGCAAACAATATGTTGAGTTCAAGGAAGTGCCCACCGTTGAACAAATCATTGCATCCCGTGGCGATGGTTCTTGGCGCTTGGGCAACACCGCTATGAACGCACGTCCCTATTATCCCGACGCCAATGGTTATGGTAAGGGTGTCAACGGTCATATCGGACAGAACTCCACCAGCGAAACCTGGTGTGGATGGAAGTTCATCCCCGTTCCGCAACACATTGTTGACAGTTTGGGAGAAGTGGTGAAGCAATTGGCCCTCACCCAACAACTCGACAACCTCATCGACCCTGCCGTGACAACCTATAATGCCTGCTTTGCTTACGACAAAGACTTAGACCATCCCTTGCTCTCCAAGTATTCAGACGATCCGGCCGAGAGTCAGGTGACCGTCAACCACAAGACACCGATGGAAACACTCGACAACAGCATTGCCTATCTCAACGACAATGACTATAGCACCATCCTCGATACGTACGGTTACACCGACGATGTGTATTCCATCGATGGAGCATACGCCATTTACGCTGACTTGGAAGACCGCCCGGTTCAGAAATTCGTATTTAAAATGTCAAAGAGCACTCTCGACAACAACGGACAAAACCGTCGTCCCGTAGGACTGACTGTTTATGCCCGCGACAATGCCGAAGAACCTTGGATAAAGATTGAATCGGTCAATCTGACCGGCGAAAGCGCCATCATCGACGCTTATTCCAACGGTATCGATATGGGAAAACCCTATAGATATGTACGCTTCGACATCGACCACACCTATGGCGACTCTCCCAACTATGGTAAAATCTATTACGCTATCTCCGAATTCCAAATGTATCCGGCCGTATTGAACGAGGAATACTCTCAATACTCTTACTCTCCGGGTCTGAAGGAGGCTTGCGACGCCCTGCTCGCTCAGATGAACCATGCCCGCGAGGCCGTTGCCAACAATAACGCCACACAAGAAGACTATGAGAACCTCGCCGCTGCCATTGCAGCCGTGAAACCCCTCATAGCTGACACGGCCACCCTGTATGCCGCCATCACCAACGCCAACACCTATGCCAATACCTATGGTGTGGGCGAAGATTACGGCCAGGTAAGCGCAGAGCAGTTTGAGCAATACAGCAACACGATAGCCGACATCAACAACTTCGACCATTTCAAACCCGTGAAGTCTGACCTCGACGAGCGCGTAGAAAAAGTAGCCGAAGCATTGGCCCTCTTCCAGAGCCGCCAAATCACCATTCAGGACGGAGCTTGGTATTACATCTCCAACATGGACACTACTCGCACCGGAGATACGGCAAGCATCTATGCCACGAAGGTTTATGGCAACGTGATCTATGCTCCCACCGCCAATACGGTCGACAAAAAGATGGAAACTGATGTTGACGAATTGTGGCACGGCCTCTACGACCGCGACAACGATGCACTGGTCAACCCCTTCCTGGCCAATTCGATGTGGCGGGCAGTGGCTATGGGCGACACCGCATTTGCTTTCCAGAACCGAGCAACCGGTACTTACATGGGCAAACTTTGCGTGAACGCCGGCAACGGCCTTTCGGCTGAACCCGTACCTTATTATGTAAGATTTGCCGGTGTTGGCCAATACACCATCACCTGTGCCGATACGCTCAACGTCGAGTCACGCCCGCTCCACGCCAGTGGCGAAGGTCGTCTGAAGACGTGGGCCGGCGGTCGCAACTCGGCCTCAGCCTGGACATTCCTGCCGACAGACGATGTGGACGAAGTGGTTGAGTTTGCCATGACCAACAACACGGCCAACATACTGACCTTCCCGTTTGAACCGAAGTCTATGGTGCTGCTCAATCCCGACTTCCGGTTCTACACCTTGAAGAACATGCCCGACGCCAACACCGTTGAGCTGACGCTCATCGACGAAGACGCCACCATCGAAGCCGGACAACCGGTAGTGATGATTGTTGGCAACGTTGAAGATTTCGACTCTACCAACGTCGAAACCATTTCCTTGGTGACGGAAATACCGACCGAATACGTCACCGAAGGCAAGACGGTCAACGGATTGGTCGGAGTGCTCAACGGCGACTCCATCACTCGCGCAGGATATGGATATTTCAACGCCTCAGTGCTTGATGCCACCCTGCCCGGCACCTTTATCAACGGTCAAAGCGGATATATCAACCCCACCCTCGTACAGGATGCCGGAACCGCAGTTGACCTCACGCTGAAATCTGACAATCCGATTACAGGCGTGAAGGGCATCACCGTTGTTCCCTCAAAGGCTCAGACGAACGTGTACACCATTGACGGCAAACTTGTCAAGAAGAACGTCAGCGGCATCAACGCTACGAAGAACCTGAACAAGGGCATTTACCTCGTTGGAAAGAAGAAGGTAGCCATTCCTTAGTCGTTTCATCATCATATTAAATAATCAGGGGTGCGTCGAAGTTTGACTTCGACGCACTTATTTTTGTATTCCGACGCGCCAATCATCCCCCATCATACTATTAGCGGTATGATAATCCCAAATCGGTCATTAGCGTTATGATGATAACAACTCTTGTTTTTGTTCAGATGTCTCTACGTTTTGAGGGCGCAATGGGGTTCCATTGCAACCGAAAAACGGAAAGGCAGATGACAAAAAGAAAGTTTGTTTGCGCATAATAGTCTAATGACCGATTTGGGATAATAACAACTATCATTATGATTCCCACTCAGACAATACGATTTTGCATCATGAACAATGAACTATAGAACATTTGCATGGAGGTTTTACGCACGGAACAATTGGTCTTTGAACGCTTGGAGGACGGTTTTG
>CALZOH010000247.1 GCA_945827465.1 uncultured Prevotellaceae bacterium | reverse complement strand
CCGCTACAATCTGCCGATGGTGTAGCAATTGCTGAAAGCTTACAGTTGCTTGTTCCAATGAATCGTGGAACATAGGATGAATGCCCACCGAATAGAATGCTCCCTCTTGCGGCATAAATAAATGAGGATGTAACAAGCATTCGTCAGACACATTGATCAAGGCACGACCGGCGGCTTGTTGACGGTGAGTGTGACAATCAAAATTTCGGGAAGGCTTCAAAGAGAACATCATAGAGTTCAAGGTACAGGATCATAGCCACTCCCGCCCCAGGGATGGCAACGCAAGATACGCTTAACAGCCAGCCATAATCCTTTCAAAGGACCATACTTGGAAATGGCCTCGACCGCATATTGAGAACAAGTAGGGGTAAAACGGCACGAAGGCGGTGTAAAAGGAGAAATACACTTCTGATAAAACCGAATAGGCAATAATAGGAGCCACACCGGCAGACGACGAAAGAATGAGCCCAATTTCATAAGCGTTCACCTATCATCTTCAACAAAAGTTCTACGCTTTTGGACACTGTTGCCGAAGATTTCAAGTGGTCTGACATCCATATGAAAGCCAAAGAGAGGTGTTGATTCCTTTCTTCAAGTTTCTCTAACAATACCTGTTTGTTGAGTCTGAATGATTCTCGCAACTGACGCTTCGCTCTATTTCTATCAACAGCGTGTTTAAAGCGACGTTTTGAAACGGATACTAACAATGTGAGACGTTGCTCGCGAGGGCTAACACATCGAAACACAGCCCTGACCGGATATACCGACAATGAACGTGACCCACTCGAAAAGAGTTCTTCTATCTCTCGGGTGGATACCATCTTCTCTTTCTTGCTGAATCCGTTCAGTGGCATCGATAATTATTTTTCAAAAAAGGCCCGGCTTTACGAATAAAACCAAGGCCACAATATTTTTTCGTCTATTTATAATTCATCATGAATCAAGAAGAATGCACCTCTAACAGAGGCAGGACTATTCTTTCTCTCCCTGAAGTTGCTCCAAATATAGTTCCAAAGCGCCCGTCATGGACTTTGCCTCAGCAGTTGGAGCCTTAAGATCTAAACGAAAGCCATTTTCTTCAATAGCATTGGCTGCAGCTTCTCCAAAACAAGCAAACTTGACATCGCCCTGCACAAAGTTCGGAAAATTCTCCTTTAACGACTTTACTCCACTGGGAGTGAAGAAAATCAACATGTCGTAATCAAATGGCTCGCTCTTGTCAAGCATGGTGCTCACCGTGCGATACATGACACATTCGGTATGATTAATACCTTTTTCCTTCAACAAACCGGTAACATCACTGTTGTGAACATCACTTTGGGGCAACAGATACCTTTCCTTCTTATACTTCGCCATCAAAGCAATCAACTCCGACCACAAGCCGGTCTTTGCAAAAAACACCTTACGCTTGCGATACTGTACATACTTCTGAATATAAAGAGCTACTTTTTCAGAAATAAAGAAGTACTTCATATCCTCAGGCATCGTAATGCGCAAGTCCTTACACATCGCAAAGAAATGATCAATGCTATGATGAGAGTTGAATACGATTGCCGAATAATCAAGAATAGATACTTTCTCAGCTCTGAATTCCTTAGCAGAGAGACGCTCCACGTGAATCAGTGGTTTAAAGTCAATCTTTACGCCGAATTTCTTTTCAATATCAAAATAAGGCGACTTCTCGGAAGAAGGTGCCGGTTGAGATACAAGGATTTTCCTTATCATGCAAAAAACGAACTTATTTTAGATATATCCTATCAAATATTCATTAGCAACAACCAACATTTTCAAGAGGAAAAGGAGGGGTGCCAATTCGAGGGTGCAAAAGTACAAAAAAAGATGGCACAGACCAAATATATCCCCGAAAAAGATTTGTTTTGCTTTGAATATCACCAACAAACCAAATAGACCTACAATGACGCCCACCAGCGTTAATGTGATATGAATGGGCATATCAAAGTAAACAACCAATAGCACTACCGGCAATAAACACAAAGCCTTCGACAGCACAATAAAATTATAGGCATTCATCCATTGCGACCTGCTTTGCAACGGGAAAAACACCCAATTCACCATCATGTAACCAATATACTTGACTACATAATAAAGGAGAAAAATGCCCATGTCAAGTCCTAACAACATGTATGGCGATACTTGGTTAAACACTGTCGTCATACGCATTTCTGTGTAGTTGAAAAACAAGATGGACAAAAGGAAGCAAGCTAAAAGAACAATGAAAAATTGATTCTTCATTTCATTGTCAGACTTCAGCGTAAAGATTTGATTGCGGTCACGCTTTAAGAAGAAATTCTTCATCTGCATTTGAAGAACATGCATGGAGCGCGAAAGGATGTACATGGCTACAAAAAAACTCAACAGCAACGTAGACATCACAAACACATCAGAACGCAAACGATAGGGAACAGGAGTGCCGGGAATGCCATTAAGTACCACCTTCAACTCCGGATGAAACATCGGGTTCTTGCTGAAGAAGCCATCCTTGTAGGTAGGAATCTCTTCCCATTGCAACCCACGCCCTTTCAATCCGGGAATATATAACGTATCGGGTCGCTGAGAAGGTTTTACAATCACCGGCTCAAAATATTTTCTGACAATATCGTCTTTTTCTGATTCGCTGGCATGATGTGGTAAAAGACGAATTGCCTGATAAGGAGTGCGGGGACGAACAAATACCTGCTGTTCGGCCGTGTCTTCGGTCAACTCAAAAGAATATTGGGCCGTAGAGTCGGCTTGTTGCAGGGATTTCATCTTTCTTTCAACGTTTCTTTAGGGAGTTCTCGCTCAGGAATGGCCTGAAATAAATCAAGAGCCTCTTGCGGCGTACGGGCAACAGACCAAAGCTCGGCATGAGCAGGCAACATGAATTGTTCCTTCAAAGCCCGATTCCACCAAGCAATAAGTCCATCATAATAACCGTCTGTATTGAGTAGGACAATGGGATGGGTATAGAGGCCCATCTGTTTTAGCGTAACGGTTTCAAAGAGTTCTTCAAGAGTTCCACATCCTCCGGGCAATGCAATAATTCCTTCTGACAATTCGCGCATCCGCTGGCGTCGAATGGCCATATCGTCAGTGATTACCAAACGCGTCAAACCTCGATGTCCCCAGCCACGGTCAATCATAAACTGTGGAATAACCCCTACAACCTGTCCGCCATGTTGCAGGCAAGCATCCGAACACAGCCCCATCAAACCGGTATTACCAGCACCGTTCACTACGGTTATGCCTTTTTCCGCACACAAACGTCCGAGTTCTTTAGCCACTTGACCATACTGCTCGGGTATGCGAAAACTTGAAGC
>CALZOH010000246.1 GCA_945827465.1 uncultured Prevotellaceae bacterium | reverse complement strand
AAAACGCGCATCATGCTGAGCCTCCGCCTCAACTACAACGACTATAAGAGCGACGCACTCAACCAGCACAACTCGGGCTTTGCATTCAACGCTTTCACCTCCATTCAGCAAACTTTGCCTTACAACATCAACGTGAGCGTATATTATGGCGGACACACCAAGCAAAAAGGCTTGCAAAGCACCATGACCGGCATGAGTTTCCATGGCTTCTCGGTGAGCAAATCGTTCTTTAAAGACAAATCCCTCACACTGAGCCTCCGCGCCAGCTCACCGTTCCAGAAATATCTGAAATTCAATAGCGACCTCGATTCCGAGACCTTCAGCCAAAAGTCGAATATCCGTGTGCCTGTGCGCAGCTTCGGCATGACGCTCTCATGGCGATTCGGAAACCTCAAAGCATCGGTGAAGAAGACTTCGCGCAGCATCAACAACGACGACGTGACCAAGAGCAGCGGCACCGACAGCCAAACCGGCGGCGTGAGCACCGGCACCGGAATGTAGAAATAATCGCAAGGTGCACCCTGTAGGGGTGTATCGCATACACCCACAGGCCCCTCGCAGATAGCGCAGATAACGCAGAGGTTATCGTGGAGAAATTCCGATCACTTGATCAAAAGTTTTGATTATTATTTTCTTATGAAATTTGCGAAATTAGAATAAATGCAGTAGCTTTGCAAAACAAAATCCAATTGTTTCAGCCAGTACGAGTTACACTATAAAAAAGCCTACAATAATAAGAAACATTCTTTAACAGGGTCAACAAATTGTAGTCAAAGACCAACAGTAGACAACTCAAACCTGGGAACTATACCGAAATATATTATAAGCCGTTACGCCGTTATGATGTACTATCTACCTAAAGATTACAAAATCAAGCGCATAAATGATGCCGGAAGCAAAGCCCGATGGGACATTGAGGATATAATGGCACAGATGGGCATCTCCCCAATCGGACGACATCATGGAATAAGCCACAGTCGCATCCACCATTTTTTTATGACTCTCATGTCAGTTATACGCATTGCTTTGCGTATCAACCATGGCAATATCCTGATATTGCAATATCCTGTCAAATACTACTCAACCATCTGCCGCATCGCACACATAAAAAAAGCTCGTATAATCAGTTTTGTGCATGATTTGTATTGCTTCCGTCTAAAACGCCACTCCATACATAAAGAAATTGAGTTAATGAACTTGTCAGATGCTCTTGTTTGTTGTAACCCAACCATTTGCCAATGGATGTCCGCCAACGGATTTGTCGGTCACAACGGGAAAGGCATTACCACCTCCATGGGGGTGTTCGACTTCTTCTCAAAAGCAAAATGTATGAGTCGACAAGAGCAGGGCATCACCCACAAAATAGCGTATGCCGGACAGTTGTCAATCCGCAAGAATAAGTTTTTATACTCTTTTGGCCATCATATTCACAACTTCAGAGTAAATGTCTATGGGAAAGGTTTTAACAAAGCTGATGCAGCAGCACCTGAGAAATTTGAAGTCAAAGGATTTATGTTGCCGGATGAACTTATTGGCTGTGCTGATGGTGATTTCGGACTTGTATGGGATGGAGACTCTGCAGAGTGTTGTAATGGTGATTGGGGCGAATACCTCACCTTCAACACACCCCACAAAATTTCTCTATACATCCGTTGCGGATTGCCCCTCATCGTGTGGAACAAAGCTGCCATGGCAGACTTTGTGAAAGAGAACGGCATCGGTATCTGCATTGATTCCCTCCGCGACATCGACGAAATTTACGAGCATCTTACGCAGGAAGAATACAACAATATGTGCGACAACATACTCCGAATCAATCAAGCTGTTTCAAAAGGAGAGTATTTCAGGAATGCTCTTTCTGAAGCCATTTCACTGTTAACCCAAGTTTGACAACCCCAAGTCCGTTTTTATTACTGTTCAGTGATTTGTAATTCTCGTTTGCTTGTCTGTGTACTACAAACTTTACAGTATCTTGAATTTTCCGAATGGCATCTTTTTGTAGTTTAGCCGTTGGTAAATATCCTCAGCAGCCTGTTCGGCTCACTGCACTGTCTGAAGAGGGTCTTCGCTCCATGGGCGTTTGCCCCCTCTGTTGTTATAGCCTTTTGCGTTGACATGCACCTCACTATCTCCATCCAGAAGCGGCGCAACCGACGAACTCCTGTGCTATCCTCACCCAATGAATAGGTATGAATACCCACCACCATCATGATGGCAAGTCCTCGCAGGAAATCAAGATAGGCTATACGTTTTTTCATCGTCTAATGAGATGTTTAACGAAATTGATGATAGTAGGTTTGCCAGCAATGTTTCTGAATGAATAAAAAATATTATAGATTTCCTTGTATATGTAAAGTGAAACAGTCATGTCTTTCCTTTTAAAGGCATATATTTCAAAATAGTCATGTTTCTTGCGTGCAATTCGTTTGAGCATTTTCTTCATATACCAAGTCTTATGACTATTGTAATAATCAACGTCGAATACCTCGCGGTAATAATCCAATTTTCCAAGCGCATCAAGCCCTGTCATTGTACGCACGCACTTTTCAAAACGACCACAGTTGTTTCCGTCTTTTAAACAAACATTCAGATATTTGTACGAAGGAACATAATCAGCTACAATCTTTAGCTTCTGCATTCTCGTCTTGTTCTCACCCTGCGAATAAAATCCTTAACTAATGAGTTGAGAAAAGTGGAAGAGACAAAAGTTCGTAAGAACCACAACTTCTTCCTTTTCTTGGCTTTAATGTAAACTCGTCATACTCATAACCGGAAGAAGCATAGTAATAAACAGAATATAGTTTTGAAGACAGAGAACGGGAAACATACTTGAGTAAGTGTATGATATGCTTGACAAGGCTTTTGTCCGCTTTGATAGTCTTGACGGTCTAATACTGCATTCCGATCAAGGTTGGCAGTATCAGCATTTCGGCTACCGTAAACGACTTGAGGAACATGGCATCATACAAAGCATGTCTCGCAAAGGAAACAGTCTTGACAAAGCAATGGCCGAAAACTTCTTCGGCATCATGAAGTCTGAACTTCTGTATGCCGAGAATTTTGAATCGTCCGAAGCATTCTTGAAGGCTTTGGACGGATATATCGATTACTATAATAATAAACGAATCAAATCCCGGTTAAAAGGAAAGAGTCCGGTGCAATACCGAACTCTTTCTCAAATCGGATAGTTAATAACCCGTCCAACTTTTTGGGGTCACTTCATATTGCAGGAGTCAGCCCTTTTCGGTTACTTTGCTTTCACCACAAAAACAATTAACCATGGGCAAAAGTAATCATTTTAGCGGACAGCCGCTCTATAGTCAGGTAATA
>CALZOH010000245.1 GCA_945827465.1 uncultured Prevotellaceae bacterium | reverse complement strand
AGTAGCGATAATCGTACTCATCCTCAACCATCTGAATGAACTTGTCTGGCAGGAACCGACAGAATTCAATACCATCATAATAAAACCGACAGAAGCTACATCCCGGTTCTGGCAAAAGGTAGTTGCCAATCGGCTTTGATGGTTGTTGCTTAATAGGATTCTGTACGGAATGGCTAAGTGTTGGTTCCTCTCTCTCCGCAAAACCCGCTGATTACTTCAGCGGGTTTTTATTTTTATAAGAAGTTTTCCATCTCAATATCAGTCTGTTTTATTATATTTGCAAGGTGCTTACGCCGGGCTTGTTGTCAGCGTTTGAATGTGTCACCCTTGGGCGAGCGGCTTACTATCCAGCGCAAGGCGTTGATGATAAGCAGATTTTGCGTGGCATCGCTAAATTCGCGATCGCCGTGGCCGAAATTGAGATAGATCATGCGATAGTTGCGGTTGGTCCACACCACTGGCCATTCGCCGTGGCTCACTACGTCTTTTAGTCCTATCGGATAATTTTTTTGCGAAAGCGAGAGCAACACATCCACATTGTCGCGCTTGTCGGCAGGCTCGTTCCACATATACCATTCGTTCTTGGGAGCCACGAAACTCACAGGTAGGTTCTTGGTTACAGGGTGGTTAGTGAGATTCACATCGAGAAGTGCAGGCTGAGGTGGCCAGTTGTTGCACAAGAAAGTACCGCAGCCGAGAAATTGGTTGAACCAAGGCCATTTGGTGCTCGCATCATTGTAGCCGGCAGCATGGAATCCCATCCAGCCGCCACCGTTTTCCATATATTTCTCAAACGCATCACGTTCGCTTTTCGATCCCGGAACAGTATTGATGGCTATCACCACATCGTAGGCGGCAAGTTTGTCATAGTCGTAGCCGGAAAAGCTGGTGGCAACATCAAGAATATAGCCGTTGCCCACAGTGAGATCCTTGAAGAAATCTACGGCTTGGTGTCCAAACTCCACATGGGCGGGTTCGGCAGTCTCACTATAGCAAAGCAAGGCTTTGAATCGAGGTGCTTTGGCGTAATTGCCCGGATAATCACTGTTTTGAGCCGAGAGAGAGTTCATACCAAGGAGCAAGACCATTGCAACCATGGAGCAAAGGCATTTGAGTCTTTTCATTTCTTTATAATCTTAATTCCGTTTTACAAAATAATCCAAAATAAGAATTTGGCTCCAGACGAGACACGGAGAGCAAATGTTGTAATGCAGACAAATAAATAGCGTGTACGCATAAGAAGCCTATCATTTAAATTTTAATCGTAAAATTACGTAAAATGTGTGGTGTGACCAATTCTACATGGCCCCACAAAGCTTATTCCGACGATTTTTCTACCCTTTTGACGATAAATCCACCCTCTCCACGCATCTTCAAACCACATATCAAGATAACATTTCCACTATTTTTGATTCTCACATAACCACTATCTACCACAAGATTATTATCTTTGCGTTTAAGACAACTTGGGTTTGGCATAAACTCAATTCTAATCTTTAGCAATCATGAAAGGTATGCTTGGCACAATGGTGTGGGACGACACAGGGGATAACGCCGGCATGACCCTTCACCAGGCCATAGCAAACAAACTATTTGTAGCATATAAAATACTCACTTGGATATGACTCTACGATACCTATTGACAACCATCCTGGCATCCTCACTTTTGTTTTGCCACGCCGGCAGTAGCCAAGCTGCTCCCAAAACGGGGAAGAATGCCGAAAAGGTGGTGGTGGCCTATGTAACCTCGTGGTCGGATGTCACTCCTGACCCTAAGTTTATGACCCACATCAACTATGCATTCGGTGGAGTGAATAAGACATTTGATGGCGTTGATATATCCAACCCCGAGCGACTGAAAATGATAGCCGGACTCAAGAAACAGGCTCCGGAACTCAAAGTACTGCTCTCAATAGGCGGCTGGGGCAGCGGCCGATTCAGCGAGATGGCTGCCGACACACTCTTGCGTGCATCATTTGCCGCCGCCTGCCGACGGGTTGTTGACCTCTACAACCTCGATGGCATCGATATCGACTGGGAGTATCCTACAAGCAAGGCTGCCGGCATTTCAGCATCGCCCGACGACACCCGTAATTTCACTAAACTCATGCGCGACATACGCCAAGCCATCGGTGCCGACAAACTGCTCACGCTCGCCACTGTGCACAACGGCAGTTACATCGATTTTCATGGCATTTTGCCGTACATCGATTTTGTTAACATCATGACTTATGACATGGGCAACCCGCCTTATTTGCACTCAGCACTCTACGATTCGCCTAACACCAATGGCAATACCACCGAAGCCGGGGTGCGTGCCCACCTTGCTGCCGGCGTGCCTCCCTCGATGTTGGTGGTAGGTATGCCATTCTACGGTCGCGGCAAGGAACCGTTTCACTCGTTTGCCGACTATGGCAAGATGAAGAGTCTCCCCGAAGGCTTCAGCGAACAATGGGACGAGAAAGCACTTGTGCCATATATCACCGATGCTGAAGGAAAACTCGTACTCGGCTTTGAAAATGCACGTTCACTCGAAATCAAATGCGATTATGTTATTGACAACGGTTTGCGCGGTGCTATGTACTGGGAATATTCGGGCGACGACGACAACAACACCCTTCACTCGGCAGTGGCTGACCATATTTTAGGCAAAGCCGACAAGAAGCATGTGCTTGTGATAAGCGAAGGCGGAGGTCAGCACGGCGCATTCACCCAGGCTGCCATGCAATGGCTCATAGAACAAGGGAAGAAGAAGAACTTCGCCGTCAACGAAATACACCGAGCCGATGCTATAAGCGAGCGATTCCTTGCCGACTACGACCTTGTGATACAACTCGATTTCCCACCCTACACATGGCCTAAATATGCCGAAGCTGCTTTCATGCGCTATATTGAAGAAGGCAGCGGAGCATGGATTGGATTCCATCATGCCACCCTTCTCGGTGAGTTCGACGGCTATCCTTTATGGCAATGGTTCAGCAACTTTATGGGCGGCATCACATTCAAAAACTATGTGGCCCAACTCGCCGATGGCACGGTGATGGTGGAAGATACCAAGCACCCCACGATGAAAGGCGTTAGCCGCAAATTCGTTCTCCCAGATGATGAATGGTACACCTACAATCGTTCGCCTCGCGGCAATGTGCGAGTGCTCGCCTCGGTAGACGAAGCCAGTTACACACCCGCCTCCGACGTGAAGATGGGTGACCACCCCGTAATCTGGACCAACGAAGCCGTCAAGGCTAAGAATATCTATTTCCAGTTTGGCCATAGCCCCCTTCTTCTTGAGAACAAGTGGTTCAAGCGACTGTTTTCTAACGCTATAGAATGGAGTCTTGACAGCA
>CALZOH010000244.1 GCA_945827465.1 uncultured Prevotellaceae bacterium | reverse complement strand
GGTTGGTTTCATTTTCGCCCACATCAGGGCGTATGCGATACGCCCCTACACCTGTTCGATTATTATCGTGGCTGAATACGGTTAATGTTTACACTTGTTCGATGATGATCGTGAGTGAATACGATTCAACATTACCCTTGTTCGATGGGGAACGATGGTTGGGAGTGGGATGATTCAGGGTCAAAAAAAATCCCCTTCTGACTTTCACAAGCTCGAAGGGGGAAGAATTCAAAACGTATTTATTTGATGTTTAATACTTGAAGGAGCTGCCGCCCAAGAATTCACGCAAGAGTGATGTGGGGGGCAGGTTGTCTATCTGGATGGGCTGGATGTAATGAAGGAACTTCTTGAGCCGATAGGCTTCGCTATGTTCCGGTACATCCTCGGGTACCATCTCGAGCAGAGGCAGTGCTTGGTCTCTCAGTCCTGCCAACTCGAACAACAGGGCCGAGTTGAACATGATGTCGGCGTATTCCTGGTATGGAAATATCCATTTCTGCTCCCCTTTCGTCACACTTGGCCACCTCCTGATGGTATCGATGGCGCTGTATCCGCGGTATTTATAGTCGCGAACGATGCGGCGCAGGAGGCGGTTGTCGGTGGTGGGGATGTAGTTATGGTCGTCCAGAAGGATGGTGGTGAGTGCCGACACGTAGATTTTATATTTGAGCAGGTCGCTGATGTTCTCTGTCAGGTGTGGGTTGAGTCCGTGTATGCCTTCCATGATGAGGATGGAACGCTCTTTCATGCGGATTCGTTTGCCGCTCATCTCGCGTTTTCCGGTCTGGAAGTTGAAGCGGGGCAGTTCTATCTCTTCTCCATCGAACAGGGCTTGCAGGTCGTGCTCGAGCAAGGGGATGTTGAGGGCGTCGACCGACTCGAAGTCATACTGTCCGTTCTCGTCAAGCGGCGTCAGTTCGCGGTCGACGAAGTATTCGTCCATCGAGAACGCCATCGGATAATATCCGCACGCAGCCAGCTGCACGCTCAATCGCTTGGAGAACGTAGTCTTTCCGCTCGAAGAAGGGCCTGATATCAGCACGAGCTTCACCTCAGGATGCTTGGCTATCTCGTCGGCAATGCGACAAATCTTCTTTTCCTGCAGAGCCTCGGAGATGTTGATGAGCTCGCTGGTGTGTCCTTGGGCGCAGGCCTCGTTGAGGTCGGCCACAGTACGCAGTCCCATGATGCTTTGCCAGCGCTGATGCTCCCTAAAGATGTCAAGCATCTTGCTTTGCTTGATGAGCGGCTTGAGCTGTTGGGGTTGCGCCGGGTCGGGCACGCGCAGCAGTACGCCGTCGCAGAAGCGTATCATGTCGTAGAGTCGAATCTGACCCGTTCTCAACAACAGGGCGCCGTAGTAGTAGTCGGCGTAGTCATTGAGTGTATAATAGTTGGAGTAGAGCGTATGGAGCGAGCGCAAGAGGTTGGCCTTGGTGGGCATGCCCCGTTGTTCAAAGAGGGCGATGACCTCTTCGGTATGTTTCACGTTGCGTTCAAAGGGAAGATTGCTTGCAATCACCTCATCCATACATGCCTTGAGGGCCTGGAGGTCGTCTTCTTCAAAGGGACGGCCCAGGTTGAGCCGGCAGTAGTAGCCGTTCGACACGGGTGCTTCGATGCAGTAGTCGCCGTCGGGGTAGAGCTGCTTGATGGCGTAACCCATCACAAAGAGCAGCGAGCGCGTATAGGTGCGCAACCCCGAAGGATTGGTGATGTCCAGAAACTCGATGTCCTTGCTTTGATAGACGGTATAGTCGAGACCTCGGGTCACGTTGTTCACTTTGGCGGCCACCACGTCGCCGAGCCGGGGCAGGTGGATGCCCTTCAGAATCTCTTCCAAGGTGCTACCGGCCTCAACCTGCACCTGTTGTCCGTTATTGACGCAATGTATTTGTATGAACTTCGACATATTGTTTGAGTGTGTTTGTTATTGATAAGGCAAATGTAGGGATTTTTTCTGAAACTCGGCGGTGACATCAGCCAAAAAAAATGAAGAGCTCCGCTCGTTGGTACGTCGCGAAGCTCTCTGTGGGGAACCGAAGGGACTTTCGTCTTATTTCTCCAGTTCTTTCTTTATCTCGGTTGGTCGTTTGTATCGTTTGTTGAGACCCTTGATGACATCTTCTGTGATGTCGAATCGTTTATCGGCCAGCAGGATATTGTCGCCAGCCTTGCTAATGATATAGTTGTACCCGAATGATTCGTTGTATTTCTTGAGGAAGTTGTGAAGCGAGTCACGCAAGGCATCATTGTAATGGGTCTGTTCTTTCTCAAACTCAGCGGCGAGACTTTGCTGTAGGTTCTGAAGTTGCACCTGTTTCTTCTGCAAAGCGTCCTGTTCGGCCTCGGCCTGTTCGCGGGTATAGAGTCCCGACTGTACTTTACTCTGGAAGTCGGCCACCTGTTTCTGCAGGGCCAGACCTTTACTGTTCAGGGTATTCTGTATGGTCTCGGTCTTTTTGGTCAGCACTTGGGCGTAATCCTTGCAAAACTCATAGTTCTGCATCAGGGAGTCCACTTCTACATAGGCGATACGGGCTGTCATATCCGATTTCTCGCCCGTTGTCTGTGCGGGTGCAGGTTGGTTGTTCTTCTGTTGAGAGCAACTCGAAGCCATCATGGCTGTTGTCATCAGGGCAATGGCCCAAACTTTGTTGAATGGTTGCATGTATTTGTTATCGTTTCAATATTTTTTTTCGCGAATCACCAAGCCGTTGTGCCTCCGTTGAGCCCGATCCTGCTCCTTAGCGCAGAAGATCCCTTGCCGGTTGAGGGCTTTGTTGCCGTCGATGTGGGTATGAACGAACCTGCGCTTGCCGCACAGCAGCCGTACCGAGAGCAGCACGACGGCCAACGCAATCAAACCGGCAGTAATCAAAACCACATCCAACATAATCCGAATGACTTGGTAGGGCAAAGATAATGTATCCCCACCAATAATCAAAGAAAAATCCCAAAAACCTTACATCAAAATATTTTGTCCCACCCCATCCGCATTCCCCCAACCCCATCCAACCATCCGATTCAGCCATCAAGTTATCATCCATTCAATAGTAAATATGTAGGGGCGTATCGCATACGCCCTTCATGGCGGCGTGGTTGCATGTTCGACGGGGGTATTTTGTTCGCCGTTATCATTTCGTATTCGCCCACATCAGGGCGTATGCGATACGCCCCTACACATGTTCGGTTATTGTCATGGCCAAATACAATTAATCATTACACCCGTTCGGTTGAATTTTGGGCTGACATCATCATGACAAAACCGCCGAAACGGTTGCGACGATGCTGACTCGGGTTACACAAAACCGCCGAAACGATCGTGACGACGCTGACTCGGGTCACACAAAACC
>CALZOH010000243.1 GCA_945827465.1 uncultured Prevotellaceae bacterium | reverse complement strand
ATGCTGGCAAAGTGCCTCCTTTTTCCAATTTAGTGGTTTTGCTATGCTGGCAAAGCCCTTCCTTTTGCCAATTTAGTGGTTTTGCTATGCTGGCAAGGTGCCTCATTTCGCCAATTTAGTGGTTTTGCCATGCTGGCAAAGCCCTTACTTTTCCACAGTAGCCATTTTGCTTACGTGCAAAACCGCTCCTTTCCCCAAGTTAGTCATTTTGCTTGCGCAAAAAAACACTCCTTTTTCTAAGTTAGGCATTTTGTTTGCATGCAAAACCGCTCCCGTCTTTCTGCGAAGGATGCTTCCTTCGTGAGGAACATCTGTCTCGCTCCGATGGGGCTTGAGATATGGGCGATGGGGGGATGATGAAAATTGATCAGAATGTAATGATGAATGATTGATGGATGCTGACTGTTCGTACAGCCTTTTGCAAAGATAGGCTGCAGCTCGGCGTGAAAAATGTAAATCCTTCGGCTTTTTATTTTGTCCTGCTCTCGCTTTGCACAATCTTTGTACGTGAAAAAATTGAACCTCATTATATATCATTAGTTTTATGAGAAAGAAAGTATGGATGTATTTCCTTGTCGGGTTGCTGGCTTTTTGTCCGGCAATGGCCCTCGCAGGCGAAAGTCAGATTTTAAGAATGGGCAATGCCGATGTAAGTCTGTTTGATGAAGGCTGGTTGTTCAAACGCTATGGATTGCAAGCGGATGGCACTACGGTGAATGAACCCACGGGATGAGAGAAAAAGACTTGGCTGATGGTGAATGACAGGCCGTAGATCTGCCTCACGATTATGCGATAGAAGGTCCTTTTCGCTTAGATCTGGCTGGCGAGACCGGGAAATTGCCTTATCAGGGAATCGGATGGTATCGGAAGCATTTTTCATATACCAAGAAGGGGGCGAACGTCTTTACATGGACTTCGATGGAGCCATGGCTCACGCGAAAGTGTGGCTCAATGGTCGCTATGTAGGGACTTGGCCTTACGGATATAACTCTTTCCGCATGGATCTTACCCCTTATGTTGGCGAGGGAGAGAATGTATTGGCCGTTCATCTGGACACGGAGAACAGGGAATCGCGTTGGTATAGCGGTGCGGGAATCTATCGTCATGTGTGGTTGGTGCGTTGCCGGCCCGTTCACGTGGCTCATTGGGGAACATATATTACTACTCCTGAAGTTTCAGACCAAAAGGCACTGGTGAGAAATGAGATCACGATAGAGAATTACAAGCAACTTCCGGTGGAAGCACGTCTGGTGACCCGTTTTTATGAGTTGGGCGCAGATGATGTAGCCGGTAAATGCGTGGCCGAAAAGAATAGTACGGTCAAAATACATGCTTGTTCGTATGAGAAAGCTGTTGTTGAGGTTGACATAGCCAATCCCAAGCGCTGGGATATCACTGCTCCTGCGCGATATCTTGCTCGCACGCAAGTGTATGTGGGTGATGAGCTGACAGATACCTATCATACGTCGTTCGGAATACGTACGATTGACTTCTCAGCTTCTGACGGTTCCGTCTTAGCGTTCGTTTCTCTCAGCATTTGTGACAAGAATGGGCTGGTGGTGCCTCGTAGCAACCCGCAGATATGCTTCTCGGTGGAGAGGCAGGTGAAATTGTCTCTACAGATAACGGTAACGCGATCGACTTTATACCTTTCCAATGTCATGAACGTCGTGCCTACAATGGTCATGCTTTGGTTATTGTCAAGGCCAAGAAGGGTCAGACGGGCAAAATAGTGGTGAAGGCTGAAAGCGAAGGCCTGAAAACTGGAAGCGTAGAGCTGATGAGTAGATAAGCGGATGATAGATAGGGATGTGACGGGTTACATCCTTATCTATCAACTCCTTCTTGAACAGATGGAATGATGGTTTCTTGCTGAGAACTGTTTTAACGGTTGCCGTCAATCGTTCTGAACGGATGAGGTCAAGGTAATGGCGGTTGGGGAGTCTTAGATATGTCGTTATGGAATATTTGGTAATTCTTTTTACATCTTGTGAAAAAATCATTCCTAATTCATTGGCGAAATGTAGTCAAAAATGTATCTTTGCAATGTATTCGCGAAACAGTATAAGCTCTCTCTACTTTTGTGCAGAAGCCTAATTTTAATCTCCTTCTAATGAATTGCTCGAAAAATGTTCTTGGGGGATTTTCTGTTGCTTAATTTGAATAATGCAAATAGTTTAAATGATAATTGGATGAAAAGAAACATGCTGATGGCTGCTCTTTTTCTGGCAGCGACGGTAGGTTTTGCCGCCAAGACAGAGTCGAAGGCGCCGTGGTGGATGGCCCCCTCGGTGAATCGCGTGAACACATTGACTCCGCGAGCTTCGTTCTTTGCCTATGAGTCGGCAGAACTTGCCCAGAAAAACCAAAAGGAATCATCATCGCGTTTTATGACGTTGGAGGGTGATTGGAACTTTAACTGGGTAAAAGACCATGATAAGGCTCCGGCAGGTTTTTATGCCGTAGATTATGATGACTCTAAATGGGTGAAATTCCCTGTGCCCGGACTCTTTGAGATTCATGGATACGGCGACCGCATTTATAAGAATGTAGGTTATGCTTGGGCTACGCAATTCAGCTCAAATCCTCCGTACATTGAGGAAAAAAACAATTACACAGGTTCCTATCGCAAGGAATTTGAGATTCCCGCTGATTGGAAAGGTGATAATATCTACATGCACGTAGGTTCTGCCACGTCAAATTTGATGTTGTGGGTCAACGGAAAGTTTGTCGGCTACAGCGAAGACAGTAAAGCTGAAGTGGAGTTTGACCTGACGAAGTTCCTTCAGCCCGGTAAGAAGAATCTTATTGCCATGCAGGTGATGCGTTGGTGTGATGGTAGCTATTTGGAGGACCAGGATTTCTGGCGCTTTACGGGTATTGCTCGTGAAGTCTATCTGTATGCTACCCCCAAAGCTCGCGTGAGCGATGTATACATCACTCCGGACTTGGTGAACAACTATCGTGACGGAAAATTAGACGTGAAAGTGTCGGCTGAGAATGCCAATGGTCAAAAAGTATCCTTTGAGTTGAAGGACCAGACGGGTAAAACCGTGGCAACGGCCGAAGGAAAGGTGGCCGGCGGCAAGTTGGCTCAGACCATCGAATTGTCAAATCCGCAGAAGTGGACGGCCGAGACTCCTTATTTATATACATTATATATTACGTTAGGCGATGCTAAGGCTGTAAAGGCGGTTATCCCACAGCGCGTAGGCTTCAGAAAGGTGGAAATCAAGAATAGCCAATTGCTGGTAAATGGCGCTCCCGTATTAATTAAGGGTGTGGACCGTCATGAACTTGATCCTAATGGAGGATATGTGATTTCTGTGGACCGGATGATACAAGATATTCAGGTCATGAAGCGTATGAA
>CALZOH010000242.1 GCA_945827465.1 uncultured Prevotellaceae bacterium | reverse complement strand
CCTGACCCTGCTTCATGATGTTGAGGTCGATATCGGGCTTCACATCAAAGATTTTGAGCACTTGGTCGAGCATCTCTCTGTGCTGACCGGTTACGCACACGATGGTTTCCATCTCTTCACTGCGCTTTTGGAACTCCTTCACCAAAGGGCACATCTTGATGGCCTCAGGACGGGTTCCGAATACTAACATGACTTTCTTCATATAGATGATTGTTTTGTTGGCACTTGTAAAAGCGTTGGCATTAGCCTGCTCACAGACGCTCGAATGCAGACAAAATACTAAGGCTAACCTTTTTAAGAGATTAACCCTCCCAGGACAAGGTACAGCTACCTTGCCCTGTTTGGAGCACTTTTACAAAATGCTTTTTAAAGAGAAATAATTGATTACTGAATGGGGCTTTGGCTGTTCACTCACACAAGGGTACGTAACTTTGTGCTACACAACCAAGCTATAAAAATTGATGGCATTTAAGCCAATGCCAAGGCTAAAAAGTTATTCGCTGATGATCCACTCGCTAAGAGTGCGGGTCGTTCCGTCGAAGTTAACACCGACCTTGACGATGGGAAGACCGTATTGCTGAAAGCGGACGGGATAATTCTTCACTTCAATCTGCCTCAAGGCTTCTTCTGCCGATTTATTGAACTTTAATTCCAAGATATAGACTTTATCCGGCATCTTCAGGACCATGTCTACTCTTCCTGTGGCTGTGCGAACTTCCAAGTCTACATACAAACCGAATAGAGAGAACATCACGTAAAGCAGTTGCTGGTAGTGACCTTCGGAATTGGCATTTTCGCAATAAGGAACGCTCGACAAGAAAGTCTGCATCAAGCGCAGCGCTTCGTCCATATTGCCATCCAATAGTTGCAGATACATATTGGCAATTGTTAGTTGTCCCTGAATATATTTCCGATCCAAATAACCCGGCAAGAGACTGCGCATCAAACCTACGCGGATTTCACTGTTTGGTATGCCTAACGTATATTCCTCACTCTCGTCATCATAGTCTTTAATGGTGATGTAACCCGACTGATAAAGCAAAGGTTCAATGGAAGTCAAACGCTCCGTTGGTGCATCAAAATCGGCAGAATAGACTTGGACATCATCCATATCCATTGGGCGGACATGGAATTTTCGCAACATTTCAATCAGGTATGTCGGAGTGCCGCTTCCAAACCAATAGCTGTCTATCTTGTTATCATAAAAAGCATTGAGCAAGCTATAGGGATTAAAGACATCAGGAGAAGGCCAAGTGAAGTGATAACCGTCGTACTTGCGCGTCAATCGCTCAATGGCTTCTTCGCGAGTATATTTCTGCTTCTCGGCCAAGCGGTCGATATAACCCATCATTTGCCCAAACATTTCTTCCTTCGTAAAACCGCAGATGCCGGCATACTCTTCCAACATGCTGATGTTCTTGATATTGTTGAGCTCACTGAAGATGCTCAGTTGGGAGAACTTGGTGATACCCGTCAGGAATACAAAGCGAAGGTAAGGGTCACAGGCCTTGAGCGGAGAATAGAAGTCGCGCATAATCTGGCGCAACTTCGGGAGATTCTCGTCCTCATGGATCACATCAAGCAAAGGGGCATCGTATTCGTCAATCAATACCACTACCTTTTCACCTGTTTGTTCATAGGCGCGACGAATCAAACCCAACAAGCGCTGATTGACTTTTTGCTGGTCGGCCGGACTTTTACCATAAATGGCTTCGTAGTCGGTCAACTTCCCGCTGAGTTCCATCTTCAGACTTTCCTCGTCCGAATGCTTCGTGGTACTCATATCGAAATGGAGGACCGGATGCTTCGTCCATTCCTTTTCATATTGCTCAATGGCCAAACCCTCGAACAAATCCTGGCGGCCTTCAAAGTAACTCTTCAGGGTAGAAGTCAAGAGGGATTTTCCGAAACGACGCGGACGGCTCAAGAAAAAATAAGTATTTGTGCTGTGTACCATCCGATGGATATACTCTGTCTTATCAATGTAGAGCATATCGCCTTCACGCAACTTCTCAAATGTCTGGGTTCCTATCGGACAACCTTTCAACGCTTTTCCTTCCATGATGATTCCTCCTAAGTATTTTTTGCTTTACTGCGCGAAAATACTACTTTTCCACGACATTGCTGATTTTCCACTCGCTGAGAGTGCGGGTCGTTCCGTCGAAGTTGACACCGACCTTGACGATGGGAAGACCGTATTGCTGAAAGCGGACGGGGTAATTCTTCACGTCAATCTGTCGCAAGGCTTCTTCTGCCGATTTGTTGAACTTTAATTCCAAGATATAGACTTTATCAGGCATCTTCAGGACCATATCCACACGCCCCGTGGCTGTGCGAACTTCCAAGTCTACATACAAACCAAAGAGGGAGAACATCACGTAAAGCAGTTGCTGATAGTGACCCTCGGAATTGGCATTTTCGCAATAAGGCACACTCGACAAGAAAGTCTGCATCAGGCGCAGCGCCTCGTCCATGTTGCTACGCAGCAGTTGTTTGTACATATAGGCAACCGTTAATTTGCCTTGTATTGTCTGACGGCCCAAATAGTTTTCTAACAAGTTACGCATCAATCCTACTCGTATTTCACTATTTGGAATACCCAAGGTATATACCTCTGAATCCTCATCGTAACCCTTAATGGTTACATAGCCGGATTGATAGAGCAAAGGTTCAATGGAAACTAAACGTTCCGTTGGAGCATCAAAATCAGCAGATTCAACATAAATGCCTTCCAGCTCCATCGGTACAACATGATATTTTCGCAACATTTCGATCAGGTATGTCGGAGTACCGCTTCCAAACCAATAGCTGTCTATCTTGTTATCATAAAAAGCATTGAGCAAACTGTAGGGATTGAAGACATCGGGGGAAGGCCAAGTGAAATGATAACCATCGTACTTGCGCGTCAATCGTTCAATAGCTTCTTCGCGAGTATATTTCTGCTTCTCAGCCAGGCGGTCGATGTAACCCATCATTTGACCCAGCATTTCTTCCTTCGTAAAACCACAGATGCCAGCATACTCTTCCAGCATGCTGATGTTCTTGATATTGTTGAGTTCACTAAAAATGCTCAGTTGGGAGAACTTGGTGATACCCGTCAGGAATACAAAACGGAGGTAGGGGTCGCAGGCCTTGAGCGGAGAATAGAAGTCGCGCATAATCTGGCGCAACTTCGGAAGATTCTCGTCCTCATGGACCACGTCGAGCAAAGGAGCATCGTATTCGTCAATCAAGACCACCACCTTCTCACCGGTCTGATCATTGGCGCGACGTATCAAAGCTGCAAGACGATTGGAAAAACCTGCATTTTCGGCGGATTTCAAGCCAAAAACATCTTCAAAATTCTTCAATTGCCAGTCCAGCATGGCCTTCAAATGCTCCTCGTCCACATGCTTGGCGTAGCTCATATCGA
>CALZOH010000241.1 GCA_945827465.1 uncultured Prevotellaceae bacterium | reverse complement strand
AACGGGCTGTGACGGGTGAATTGAAATAGACTGAACGCGGAGTCGGGTCGTTGATAATGTTACCGATGTCGTAGGTGGTCACTTCTGTCCAGTCAGAACCGTTGTTGCTGGTGAGCAGACGACCTTTTGACGGGAATCCGGCAGCTTTTCCTTCTTGAGGTGTGAGGCGTACTCCTTTTAGTTGGCATGCGCTACCCAAATCAATGTCGATGGTGACGGGCAAGGAAGCCTGAGAGGTGTAGGCACTGCGACTGTTGGCGTCATAAGCCTTGCGCTGAGCTTCGCCTGCTTCGTTGGAGGCAGGACGGAAGGGTGACCAGGCGGCCTGTGCCCATCCTAACTCTTTATTGAGAACTGGACCGGCAGTTTTATTGGAAATGGCAACTGCTTGAAGGGTTGCTGCCTTTTCGAGTTGGAAAGGTCCGGTGTAAATCTGGCCTGTTGAGGCTGTAGGTTGTGTTCCGTCGGTGGTATAATAGATGGAAAAATCATCTTCTGCTGAAGGTGTGGCGCTTGGAGCCCCAGTCTTCCATCTGAATGTTCCCAGATTAGGGAAGATGGATACTTGTCCCTTGCTGTTGCGACTCATTGCCAACTGTGGCGGACGTGCGTCATGATAGTGGGCCGTAAAAGTAGTGATGTAAGGTTGCAGGCGCGACTCGGTGACTCTCAATCTGAGAGCATCGGTGCGGACGGTCGGGAAGCGTAGAATGCGTTTGTGACCGATGTTGGTGGCTTGTGCCACTACTTTCCACTCTCCGTTGACGCGAGCCTCAACCTGATGTTTGGCTACACGTTCTCCTTTCTTGAGAATGTTTTCCTGAATCACCACACGATTGATGTTGACAGCCTGAGGCAACGTAATCTCGATGGGCTCCTGATAGGCGATTCCTGTGAGAGGATCACCATCGAAGAGCTTTTTAGGTCCTTGTGCATTGGCAAAGAGATTGGTGCCGTAGGTTTGACGAATCATGCGTCCGGCTTCTTGCAGTGAAGCTACATCGCGGTCGCCAAGTCGGCCTTCACGGTTGGGTGGCATGTTAAGCAGAAAGATAGCGTTGCCGCCTACGGAACGTTCGTAGATATCGTAGATGTCATCGGCAGTGCGCACTTGCTGTCGTTCGTCGCGATAGAACCAACCTTCGCGGATAGAAGTATCTGTTTCGCCCGGTTGATAGTGCATGTATTTCGACTTGGACAATGCCTCGGTGCTACCAAGGTCATAGTCGGTCATATCGTGGAAGACGGAAGCAGTGTCGGGATTAAATGGATAGCCCACAACGTTCCATTCGGTGGCACGGGTGTCTCCGCTCTCGTTACCGCACCATCGGATGTCTTCGCGACCGAAAATGACAGCCTTTGGAGCCAAGGTGCGGATGAGTTTACGCCAAGCATGGTAGACATATTGTTGGTTACCCTTGCGCTTGGGGTGAGCTCCGTCGAACCAAAGTTCGTCAATGGGACCGTATTCGGTAAGCAACTCGAAAAGTTGGTTAAGGAAATACTCGTTATAGTCATCAACTACAAACTTAAACTTTGTCTTGTTCTTGAAAGGGCGTCCTTCGACTTCACGGGGAATGGTGCGCTCCGTGTAAGGACTTTGGTTGCCGTACAATCCGTCTGGGCTTTCAATTTGATAGAGATCGGCAGGCGAAAGATAGATGCCGAGTTTGAGTCCGTATTTCTTGCACGACTCAGAAAGGTTGCGGAGGACATCGCCCTTACCGTTCTGGTAGGGTGACGACATGATGCCGTGACGGGTGTAGCGACTCTGCCAGATAACATAACCATCATGGTGCTTGACGGTAAGCAACACTTTCTTCATACCGGCATCACGCATGGTGGCGCACCATTGATCGGTGTTGATGCTTTCGGGATTGAATACGGCGGGATCTTCAAATCCTGTTCCCCATTCACGACGGGTGAAAGTATTGGGACCGAAATGAACGAATGCAATAAACTCGTCTTCGAGTGCCCGCCATTGGTTGAGGGTGGGGCGAACCTTGGCTGCCGTTTGCTCAATCTCTTGTCGGCTTTGTCCTGGCTCAATCCGGGCCGTGTTGCTCTTCATGTCGCGTCGGGCATGGGTGGTGGAGGGCATAGCCCCCATAAGTAAGGCCAAAGAAATGGCTGTAAGGGAAAGTTTCATTTTATTCTTGAGGTTTCATTAAGTTTTATACGGATGCGTTCCACTGCTTCCTGCACAGAAGGGGCATCGGTCGTGAGCAGTTCCATGGGGCATTGGCCTTTACCATCGCGTCGGATGATATGAGGTACTAACTCCCGGTAACTATGTTTGATGCCTTCGGCCTCGAATAGCCGGTGTGCCGGCTGACTCATCACATCGGCATAGACTTCGCGCACTTCTCCGACACACATCAGTGCAGCTGCGGCCTTTCCCACTACTTTGTCGGCTACCAATGCTTCTTTCAGGAAGTCGGGATGGGTGTTTAGCAAAGTGAAAAGGTCAAGAATGCCTCTGGAAGTAAATTCCCGAGTGATATCTCCTTGGCGGATGACGCATGATAGCGATTGGCTATGGAGCAATTGAATCAGTTTTTGCATGTCAGATGGAAAATGTGTCGCAAAATTAGGCTTTTTATCGTGATTGTAGCCATCAAATGATTGAAAATTGCATGGTTCAGGCAATGAGAAATAGTATGTTCCAGCAGCGATGCCCCTTATTGACCATAGAAGATGGGTAGGGGCGGTTCGTCCAATGGCTGACTGCTCTGTGCCGGCTTGTCGAGGGGTGTGCCTCCCCATCTGCTGCGGAGTTCGCGCAGGCCGCGCATGGGTGAAAACCAAATGCTCATAACGGTGCCTTCGCCGCCTCGGTCGGGCAGGAGGTTGGCATAAGTTTTCATATATCGCTCAAATCCCAGTAAGGCGTGATTACAGATTTCAACGGCGCGCTTTTGTTCGGCGGCGGAGATGCTGCCGTCGGCCTCCTTGTGAATAGTGCGGATGGCATTTGCGTCTTTAAAGGCATTCATATAAAGTGTAGAGCACAGCACGCGGTTACCCAGGAGCTTCAGATAGTCAATGGCGGCCGCCGTTTTGGCATCGCGATAGAGTTTGGAGAACTCTTCGCCGGCTTGTACGTATAATTGGGCGCAGTGGGCTATGCTTTGCGGGTTCATCCAGGTGTACGAACCTCCGCTTCTCCAGGCTCCCACCCAACAGAAACCGATGTTGCCAAGGTTGACTTTCGAGAATTGGTCGGCCTCGTCAATCAGATGCATGGCTCGACGATAGGTGGCTTTGTCAGCAATGCCCAAACGTTCGGCATAAGCATCATAAAAGGCATCAGGTTTTGATGTGGCTTGCAGGGTATTCTCTGCTGCATATCTAAAAGTCGTTCGGTTCTCGGCTGTGCGCCAATGGTTGAACATCAGAGAATGCAACTGTCGTCCACCGTTCAGGCTGTCCATCTGTTCCAAGAGTGAGCCGATGCCAAAGAT
>CALZOH010000240.1 GCA_945827465.1 uncultured Prevotellaceae bacterium | reverse complement strand
AAATGTTCCTCGGAAACCGGGCAAGGTTTTCCTATTGATTCCACCCTAAACATCTCCTTCGTTTGACCGGTTCGCTCACATGAAATGGTAACGGTGAATAACCAGGATTCGATACTTGTCCTTGAAAAGTTTGCCTACAGAGGCTGAATGGGAGTTTGCCGCACGGGGTGGTATCAAAAGCAAAGGCTACGGATACAGCGGAAGCAATACGTTAGAGGATGTGGCTTGGTATTGGGACAACTCGGGTGATACAACACATGACGTTGGAACCAAGAGGCCCAATGAACTTGGGCTTTATGATATGAGCGGTAACGTTTCTGAATGGTGCAGCGACTGGTACGGATCCAATTATTATAGCAGTAGTCCCAAGAATAATCCCATGGGCCCCGATAGTGGTTCTATTCGCGTGGAGCGTGGCTGTGGCTGGGGTTTCGATACCGGCGGCTGTAGCCCGTCCTACCGTAGCGGCTGCCCTCCCGATTTCCGTAATGACGCCCTAGGGCTCCGCCTGTGCCTTTCCGAGTAACAACTTTCATTTTATGAGCGTTCAGCTCATCTTTTATAAAGTTCTAAGTGGTATAATAAAATGTAATTATACCCGCGCATGACTTCGTTAATATGCTTTTTCGCCCACATCTGTTTCCGGTTAATTGCCGCAAAGTGTAGGGGCGTATCGCATACGCCCTGAAGTGCGCGAAGGTGCAATCGAGCAAAAAAGGTATTTGCGAATGAAACGTCGTTTTGTGACATGCTTTCCCATAGGAGGTTCGGTTCGTGTGATGCGTACGATAGCCGTAAGAGAGATACTACGTTTCATCGCAGCCTCAAATGTGTCCATATGCTTTGGCAGGAAACGTTGGCAATGGTTCGCAACGCCTCATGCTTTTCGTTTTCGTCAGTAACAATTTCTGCCTTATCAAATGCAATGGCCGATTTGAATTCCAGTGTAAGGCTGCCGTCCTTAGGACCTATCGATGGCTTATAGTTGCTTACGGCACTTAGGTACACATCTCTCTACTTTTCTTTCTTTTATGATATTATGTGTTCTTTCGGGTTTTTCTTTGAGGTGTCTTTAAACTTTTCGCGGAGCAGGTGCCTAATTGCTGCAAGGGGATGGTAGAGCATCATCCTTGGGCCCGACCAACGCATCACCTTCCTGATTCTTTCATTCATTTCCTGTCGGTAGCAATGGGTGAGACATTTCTTGCAGGTGGGTTTATTCTCACCATAACGGCATCTATCAAGGTGTCTGTGGGCATAGTCAAGCAGTTCCCTGCAGTTTGGGCATAGCTCGGCATGTCCTTCATGTTTCAGGCAATACAGATGAATCATCTGCTTTACTACCAACTTCTCTTCTTGTATGCGTCTGTTTGTCATTGTTATTGTATTTTATGTAGATAAACCGTTAAGGTGTCTTGTGTAATGATCGTTTCAGGGATGTCATACCTAATTTTGTGAAGCCCAATCTGTATGCCAATCCATGCAATTTTGAACCAAGTCTGATGAGTGTGAACGTGATAGGCCATCAATACAGAAAACGAAACAGCTATGATGAAATGAACTATGGCCCAAATCTCCCATATTGGGTGGTTATCTCCACGTCCGGCTGTGTACAAACCTATGCTAAACAGGATCGTAAATAGTCCGAGCGGATATAGTTCGTGGTCAATCTTGAAAATTTTCTTTATAGTATATTTTATTGTTTCTTGGATCAACTAAGGCATACACATAATAACCTAAGGCCTCTTTGACTTTCTGTCTGAATTCCATATCTACGATTATTAGTTGACGATGGCTACTTTAATGACTCCGTCCCGCTTCTGCTCGAAGAGTTCGTAGGCTTCCGCTATCCTTGCAAGTGGATAACGGTGCGTGATGAGTGGGGTGGTATCTATCTTGCCTTCTTTGATGAGCTGAAGTATCGCTTCGCAGTCACAGCCGTCCACACCTCCGGTCTTGAAGGTGAGGTTCTTGCCGTACATTTGAGGCAGAGGCAGTACCTGTGGCTTGTCGTAGAGGGCTACAATCGTTACTATGGCATTTGGGCGAGCACATTGCCATGCCAGTTGGAACGTATCTTTTCCTCCTGCTACCTCTATCACCCGGTCGGCTCCACCGTGGTCACTGTTCTTAATGACGAAATCGGGGCATTCCTCAGGTGTCGTCAGCAGGACATCGGGATAGTGTTGTTTGACGAAGGCGCGTCTTTCTTCTGATTTCTCACAGACAATGATGCGCTTGGGGTGCTTCAGCATCGTGCAAAGCAAGGTGCAGATGCCCGTAGGTCCTGCCCCGATAATCAGCACAGTGTCATCGGTAGAGATTTCACTGATACGTGACGCCCAGAAGCCTGTGGCCAACACGTCACCCACAAACAATGCCTGTTCATCGCTCACGCCATCGGGAATATGGTTAAGCCCTTGTTGTGCTAAAGGCACACGGACATATTCCGTCTGACCGCCGTCAATGCGACAGCCAAGTGCCCATCCTCCATTTGGGGAAATGCAGTTGTTCACATAACCATGCTTGCAGTAGAAACATTCTCCGCAGAAAGTTTCTACGTTCACCGTCACACGGTCGCCTTCACGGAATCCCTGGACTTCACTGCCCAGTTCTTCCACAATGCCAACCATCTCATGCCCGACGGTTATTCCCGGCACAGCTTTTGGTACGCTGCCATGTTTTATATGCAGGTCGCTGGTGCAGATGCTACTCATGGTCACGCGGACGATGGCATCTGTTGGCTCCTGAATCGTAGGTTTGGGCTTATCCACTAACTCGAACCTACCTTTATCTATATATGTATATGCTTTCATTGCTTCAAGAACGGATCAATAGTTGCCAACAACTCTGATTTCTGCACCACACCGCTCGTCCTCCACAGCACTTCGTCGTGTCTGAACAGCATCAATGTGGGTACTGACTGTATGCGATATTGACTTGCCGTCACTCCATACTTATCCACATCTACCTTGATAATACGGATTTTGTCACCCAACACTTCCTTCACCTGCTCCAGAATGGGGTGCATCATCTTGCATGGTTGGCACCATGTGGCGAAGAAATCGACCAAGACTAATTGATCGCCAGATATAACGTCTTTGAATGTTTCCATTTACTTCATTATTTATATATGTAATTCAACATCTTTCCCGAATAGCATGATCGACATCCCTGTCATTTTGAAATGATGTTTGGCAAAGGGAATGTCAGTGATAATGATAAACAGTCATATTCCGAATATAAAGCGTGTCTGCCATGCATGTAGATCGCCAAAGACAATCTATAGGATATTCAGCAGAATAGGTCGTCGGTGAGGCTCTTCAATTCGGCTTGTGAAGCCGCTAATGGCGAAGATGTAATGAATTGTTGTGCCAACGGGAACAGATAAAGTTTACTTTGACCATGCCGGGAGCGACTAACGATGCCCCGAAAGAGAGATCAGGTGCGAAGGTAGACTTTTTTTCTGAAAAACAATGATGTTTCCATCCAAATCGTTTTACGAATCGTTAAACGCACACGGCTCTTTCATTTAAGATAGCCTCCCACTTTCAAAGATGTTGTTATTTTAT
>CALZOH010000239.1 GCA_945827465.1 uncultured Prevotellaceae bacterium | reverse complement strand
TTGTCCACCCATCTATTTTCAATGCAAAATCACCATGCAAAATGTCCACGTGACCTGAAATGATTATCAACGAAAGATGACAGATTCACCCACCATGGCAGGTGAAATCCGGATGACTACATCTTTAATTCAAAACCAATGTTCAACGCTGACAATATACGCATGAAACTGGATACTTGAATATCCGTCTGTCCGCGTTCGATGCGAGAAATATAGCTTCTTTGCGTCCCCACCTTGTCAGCGAGTTGTTGTTGTGTCATTTTAAGTTCTTTACGACGGTCACGCAAGATTACACCGTAATAATAAGCACGGGCATCGTCTTCAAATTGACGACGACTTTCTGTACCGGGAGCCCCGTGATGGGCTGTTAACAATGTTTCTGCATCAAATAATTTGCTTGTATCAATCTTCTTCATGGCTTATTTGGTTTAATATCTTCTCTGCTAATTTAATTTGCTTCTTATAATCCTTTGTGGACTTCTTTAGAAAGGCATTCAACAAAGTTATCTCCGTTGCGAGTATTACATTAGAATGATCCATTGTAAACAATATTGTACGATATTCATTATTCCCAACAGATACGCGCATTTCGTATAGGTCTGTGTTTACTATATGTTTTACAAACTTTGAGGAGATTATGCGTTCTGTTTCAACGATACTTAAAACATATTCAAATTTTAGTCTGACATTATTTGGTAAGACTTCATAGAATTTGGCAAATTCTTTAGTCCAATATATCTTTCTTATAACTTCATTTTTCCCTTTCATCTTGCAAATGTAACTAATAAGATACTATCGAACAAACTATTTTGATAAATAATATTACGACTATGGCATTATTTCTAAGAATGAATTAAAATCTAACATGAATATGTATCCTAGATTCAACACCATCTTTGGTGCAAAGAAAACCTGCAGAAGAAGGATTTGAGGCTTCTTCTGCAGGCGAGATGAGTTGGTCGGAATCTCTTACGCAGAGCGCAGGGGTAAGGAAAGTGATTGTCCTTCTTTCAATAAGATCTTTTTGCGCAAGGATTTTGTGCCTACCGTCAGCGTTTTTAACGAGATGGTTCCACGGATCACCTCTAACGTAACGGATGTGGGCGAGACTTCAATGATTCCCCAGTCGTTGCGAACGGATGAGGTGCGATAAGTGACCTCACCTTCCTCAGCCGTCACCAAAGAGAGGTTGCCCCAAGCCAAACTCGTGGTGTCAACACCTTCGGAGTCCATGTATATACCCTTGAGTCCGTGTGCCTGACGGAAGGTATTGCGGTTCTTCTTAGCACCTAAAGGGATGACGTCACCTTTCCAGTTGCGGGTGTTATTGCTGCCATCGCGGCCCACGAAGTTTCGGAGCGAACCACACACTGCAACTTCCATCGAAGCATCCGTTTTGTTGGTCACTTCATAAGAAAGTACGGCCAGAGGGAGTCCGCTTCGCTCGGCATCGCCCGGAATGAGCGGGTTGAAAGCCTTGATTCGGACCGAGACAGGGAGGTCTTCGTCCTGCAACAAGACTTGTCCCATGGGATATGCTCCCTGAAACGAGGCCGAAGAGAAGCGAGGGAGACCGTGATGATTGACGGGCCGGCCCTCATAGTGCTCGTAGTCGTTGGCCGAAAGCGGACCTGCCAACAACGTGGTGTGAACAGTCTCGCCCTGGCGGGTATAAATGCTGAAAAAAGGTGCATCGTTACCGTTTGTAATGGTGCTAAAGGTACGTGCAGGAACGTTCATGATTTCCCAGTCGCACAATTCGCCGCGTCCGCTCAACGATACAGTGCCGGTACCGATACCACCTAAGGGCAAAGCAATGCGAGAGAGATGAGCAGCGTCATAAGACTTCAACACCGGCCAGTCGGCGGGCTTCCATACGTCGGCAGACAACGTAGAACAGGGGGAAATCAGGCTAAGTAGAGAGCCTATACAGAGCCGTAAGGCTTTTCTATACCAAAAATTGAAATAATACATCGTATGAATGAATTATGTCTAAGCAGAAATGGATGATATAATTAGTTTCAAATAAGTTGGTTTTGCAAAAGCAACAAATGTTGGAAAACCCTGCAACCAGTCCTTTGATACATTTGGGTAGATCGAAACATTATCAATCGGGAATAATTCATACCTTTGCAACATTGTAATGAAAAACAATTATTATCCAATGATGAACATAAATATTGATTGCTTGATTAAAAGAACGATCATCCTGCCTATCCTCTTTCTTGTATTCCTTTCGTCCAAAGCCCAATCATACGTGTGCACCATAGAAGGAAGTACCACCGACACTGAAACAACGAAAATCTACTTGGTGGAATCGGGTGCAGACATCCGAACCTCGTCAGATGTCATCACCATCCCCGTTGAAAACGGCCGTTTTAACTATGTATTGAAAGGGAAAGAAAAGCAATATTACCAACTCATAGCAGATAATCACTATCATCAAGGTTGCATTCGTGCGGCGTACATCATAGCCGAAAACCAACACGTCGTCGTCACGATGGGACGAGCCGAGGGTGACCAGGTAACCGTGAAAGGAAACGGTAAAGAGACGCGAATGTTGCAGCGATGTAAGGATGAAATAGATGCTGTTTACGCTCCCAAGATAGCTGTTATGGATCAGAAACAAGACTCTTTAGAGTCATTATTAAAGCGTCATATAGAGAGTTTAAGTCCTTCGGAAAAAGAAAGTTTCCTAAACGACCTTCAAACGCCTCACAGCAAGACTCCCTTGATTGCTGCATATCAGCAAAACGACAACGAATATAGGGCACTTCTTGATGAAGAAATGTTGGCAACAGCAAAATGGCTGGATGCTCATCCTTGTATCTATGGTCTATTCAACATCAAAGAAACATTATCGGCCTACCGGGCATCATCGAATGTCACTACCCCATTCCTCATTCGTTCCTATCAACAGACGTACAGCAAAAAATATCGTCAGCATCCTTATCATGAAAGCATCAAAAACTCGTTGCAGTCGTTGGAACTGGTACCGGGCAATCACTACATCAATTATACGGTGTCGTTACCGGATGGTAAACAGGCTGAAATTTCCTCATTATACACAGGAAAAGTCATCTACATCGATCTATGGGCCTCGTGGTGCGGTCCTTGTAGGAAACATGCCAAAGAATTGATTCCCATCTATGAGAAATACAAAGACAAGGGATTCCAAATCATTGGCATTGCACGCGAAACGAAAGCTGAAAACATGCAGAAAGCCATCCAACAGGACCAATATCCCTGGCTGTGCCTCCTCGAATTAAACGATCAGAACCAAGTATGGCTTAAAAACGGCATTAGTAATGCTGCCGGCGGGGGTTTCCTCATTTTAAAAGACGGTACGATTCTCTCCGTTTATCCCGATGCAGAAGAAACAGAACGTCTGCTCAAGAAGCATTTGGAATGATCTTGTGATGATAACAACGGTCAACGTTTCCTATACACGGAAGGTGAACATCCAATAATCCGCTTGAAATACTTTCCGAAAAAGGATTGTGAGGGAAAACCCAAATGGTCGCTGAGAGAGTGTAAAATAAACTGTGTCAGACTACAACAAAATAGTAGTATAACACG
>CALZOH010000238.1 GCA_945827465.1 uncultured Prevotellaceae bacterium | reverse complement strand
ATCACTACCATTGCTTCACCGGTGTTTCAGGCAAGAATATTCTGCGTCTGTTGCCGCCTCTGTGTATTACGAAGGAAGAGATCAACGAATTTATCACCATATTACATCAAGTATTGAACGAATGAAAATAACCATTGTCGGAGCAGGTAACATGGGAGCATCAACGGCTCGCGGCCTGCTGGCGTCTAAGTGTTGTGAACCGCAGGAACTGCGCATCTCTGACCCTTCTGTCGCAAAACTCCAGGATTTTAAGCACCGTGGTGTGGCCACCTTCTCCGACAACGTTGAGGCGGCGAAAGGCTCGCAATGGGTCATGATTTTTGTCAAGCCTTGGTTGGTGGAGCATGTCTTGAGCGAGTTGAAACCTGAGTTGGATTATTCCCAACAGAATCTGGTGGTAGTGGCAGCCGGTGTGAAGGGTAAGGACCTTTGTGCCCTACTGGACAAGGAGGGGAGTCTGCCCAATTTGTTCTTGGTGATTCCCAACATTGCCATCGAAAAACTGTGCAGTATGACGTTCGTCACTCCTGTTCATGCCGATCAGGCTGTGACGGTCGAGGCCAAGGATATTTTTGCTGCGATGGGCGAGGTTCTCGTGGTTGAAGAGCGTCTGCTTGCTGCCGGTACTACTTTAGCTTCGTGCGGACTGGCCTATGCCATGCGTTACGTGCGGGCTGCCTCTGAGGGTGGAGTGGAAATCGGCTTCTACCCCTCGCAGGCGCTTTCGGTGGTGCTTCAGACGGTGAAGGGGGCCGTGGCTTTGCTGCAAGAGAACCAAAGTCATCCCGAAGCCGAGATTGATAAGGTGACGACTCCGGGTGGCGTCACCATTCGCGGATTGAACGAAATGGAGAAGGCAGGATTCACCAGCGCCGTGATCCGGGGTATTAAAGCAGGAATGTAGGCCTATGAAACCCCGTATTGTTTTGAAAGTAGGTAGCAACCTGCTGACCAATCGCGACGGAACGCTCAACGTAACCCGTATGTCGAGTTTCGTTGATCAAATTGCCGAGTTGCGCGAGATGAAATACGATGTCATTTTTGTGAGCAGCGGAGCTGTAGCCAGTGGTCGCGGCGAGCTCAAGGCACGCAAATCGCTCGACAGCGTCCAGCAGCGCCAGCTCTATTCGGCAGTGGGTCAGGTGAAGCTCATGAACCTGTATTATGATCTCTTTCGGGAGAAGGGCATCAAGGTGGGTCAGGTGTTGACCATGAAGGAAAATTTCTCGACCCGTCATGAATATCTCAACCAACGAAACTGTATGACCGTGATGTTGGAAAACGGTGTATTGCCCATCGTGAATGAGAACGATACCTTGAGCATTACCGAGCTGATGTTTACTGACAACGACGAATTGTCGGGTTTGATTGCCAGTATGCTTGATGCCAAACTGCTGATTTTGCTCACCAATGTTGACGGCATCTATCGCAACGTGGGTGAGGGAGCGGCTTCGTCGGTGGTGCGACGGATAGGGCTCGACGACGATTTTGAACAATACCTCTCGTCCGCTCGCAGTTCGGCGGGTCGCGGTGGCATGTTCACCAAGTGCAATACCGCCCGAAAGATGGCGGCCGAAGGTATCAGAACTTGTATTGCCAATGGCGAAACGCCTCACATCATCTGTGACTTGGTGACGCGTCCCGAGGAATGCCTGTTCACCGAGTTCCTGCCCGGCAAGAAGAATCTCTCCAGCGTGAAGAAATGGATTGCCCATAGCGAGGGATTCATCAAGGGCGTTGTGACCGTCAACAACCGTGCTGCCATGAAGCTGCTTGACGAGCAGGAGGCCGTCAGCCTCTTGCCGGTAGGCATCGAACAGGTGGTCGGTGACTTTAAGGAAGGCGACATCATTCGCATCGTTCAGGCTGACGGAAGCGAAATCGCCCTCGGTCGTGCTGCCTATGGTGCCGATGAGGCCCGACTTCATTTGGGCGAGCACAACCAGAAACCGTTGGTGCATTACGACTATTTGTTTCATTTAAAAGGGCACGATTCATTGTAATTGCCCGTCAGAGCGGGGATTCCCGCTCGTTTCTTCCAAGATAGAATCCGTTAAATATGTTAGAGAATGTTTTTGAAGCCGTGAAGAAGGCTTCTCGCGAGGTGGCCTTGTTGAGTGACGAGGTGCGCAACCGCGTGTTGCTGGCCGTGGCCGATGCCATGGATGCCGCTCATGACGACTTGCTGCGGGCCAATGCGGCCGACCTTTCGCAAATGAATCCCGAAAACCCCTTGTACGACCGGTTGCTGCTGACGCCCCGGCGTCTTGCGGATATCGCCAACGACATGCGCCATGTGGCAGCACTGCCTTCACCCCTCGGTCGGGTGCTCGCTCAGCGCACGCTGCCCAACGGACTGCGGTTGCGCAAGGTGAGTGTGCCCTTTGGGGTGATCGGAATTATCTACGAAGCCCGTCCGAACGTCACGTTTGACGTGTTCTCACTCTGTTTTAAGAGTGGAAATGCTTGTTTGCTGAAGGGTGGCCGCGATGCCGATGTCACCAATCGGGCTGCTGTGGCATTGATACAGCGTGTGCTTCGGCAGCAGCAACTGCCCGAGGCGGCCGTGTCGCTCCTGCCTGCCACTCATGAGGCCTCGGCGGCGCTGTTGCAGGCCGTGGGCTATGTCGACTTGGTGATTCCGCGGGGAAGCAAACGCTTGATTCGTTTTGTGCGTGAAGAGGCCAAAGTGCCCTGCATCGAAACCGGTGCCGGGGTGGTCAACACTTATTTCGATGAGTCAGGAGACCTTGAAAAGGCAAAAGCCATCGTGCTGAATGCCAAAACGCGTCGTCCCTCCGTATGCAACGCGCTCGACTGCCTGATTGTGCACCGAAACAGGCTCGCTCAGCTCCCCCAACTTTGTCAGCCCTTGGCCGAAAAGAACGTACTCTTGCAGGCCGATGCCGAATCCTTCGCCTCCTTGGAGGGTCATTATCCTTCGTCGCTCTTGCAACCGGCAACGTCCGAGAGTTACGGTACTGAATTCATGTCCTTGCGCATGGCCGTTCGTACGGTCTCGTCGCTCTCAGAAGCCCTTGAGCACATTGCCTGTTATGGCTCAGGTCACAGTGAAAGCATCATCACCGAAGATGAGTCGTCGGCTCGTCGTTTTCAACTCGAAGTAGATGCCGCCTGTGTCTATGTCAATGCTCCCACCAGTTTCACCGATGGAGCACAGTTCGGTTTGGGAGCCGAAATAGGCATCAGTACCCAGAAGCTCGGTGCAAGGGGACCAATGGGCTTGGAAGAAATCACAACGTATAAGTGGTTGATTGAAGGGAATGGGCAAACACGTCCGTAAGCCCGAGCCTCGTCAACCGCTAAAATACCTCCTCACCCCCTCGGATTTCAACTTACGCGTCATGTAAGTAGGTTTCCGACCCCTCGGATTTCAACTTGCACGCCATGTAAGTAGGTTTCCGACCCCTCGGATTTCATTTTACACGTCATGTAAAGCCAATCCGACCCCTCGGATTCCACTTTACACGTCATGTAAAACGGTTTCCGACCCCTCGGATTCCTACTTACACGCCATGTAAGCTGTCTCTTATACACATCTGACGCTGCCGACGATATGCAGTGT
>CALZOH010000237.1 GCA_945827465.1 uncultured Prevotellaceae bacterium | reverse complement strand
CGGTAGCGCTATTGCCCGAACGTCCGGAGATTTTGTACTTACCGGTAAAGGTCAGGTGGTAAGTGCCGGGGATGTCGGGTGTGCGGAAGGTGCAAGAAGGATTGGAGGTGTTGTCGGGATAAATGACGCTGGTGAGCGACCAATGCAGGGTGGAATCGCTCGGCATGTCGCTGGACGACCACTTATACTCCGACATATCGATGAGTTTGCCCTTGACACTCTGGATGGCTTCGGCCGTAATGAGCTCTTCGGTATAGATTACGTCTTTGTCAAAGACAATGTCGGAGAACTGCGGCACCTTTGACTCATACTGCTCGGTATCTTCGGAACAACTTACGCCCAAAAAGAGCAGACAAACAGCGGTCAAGCACAGGGATAGAGACTTCATACACTTCATTGTTACACTATTATTCATGATATTCATTTTGACTTGATGTGATTACTGCATTCAAAATTACGAAAATCATAGGAAAAACAAAATGGATGCTTTATATTTTTGTGTCTTTTCGTGACAGATGGGGACAAAATAAAGGGTCAACCGCCATGATTCGGGGTTGACCGGTGAGTCAAAACAGCGTAGGACGAACTGCTGCGACCTGCGCCATATAGCGTGGAAAGGCTCGTCGATCAGGCGTCGAGGATGCCGATGCCCTGACGAGTGACTTCGGGAGTGCCTTTCGTACAGTTCACGATGGTCGATTCCCAGTTGTGGCCGATGCCACCGTCGATGACCAGGTCGACCATGTGGCCGAACATCTCGTCGATGAGCTCGGGATTGGTGTAATACTCGTCTTCTTCGTCGTCGGGCACGGGTAATGAGGCCGTGAGCACAGGGGCGTCGATGCTGCGTACAATCTCCATGATGATGGGATTATTGGGCATTCGGATGCCGACTTCCTTTCTTCCCATGAAGATCTTGGGCAGTTTGCCCGTACCCGGCAGGATAAAGGTAAAGGGGCCGGGCACGTTGCGCTTGATTAGCTTGAAGGTAGCATCACTCATTCGGGTGAACTCACTGATGGAGGACAAGTCGTAGCAGATGATCGAGAGATGATTCTTCATGGGATTGATTCCCTTGAGCCGACATACAGCCTCGACGGCATGCGTTTTGAGGGCGTGACAACCTATGGCATAGCGCCCATCGGTGGGAAAGATGAAGATTCCGCCGTCATTGAGCAAGTCGGTGACGGTTTGCAGGCTTTCGTAACTGTTGTTATTCTCATAAAATCTTAGCAACATGGCGGTAATTGTTTTAATTCATCATACAAACGGAAGACGGGGAGCCCCATGACATTATAATAACTGCCCTGAATGTCTTTCACTCCTATCATCCCGATCCACTCTTGAATGCCGTAAGCACCCGCTTTGTCGTAAGGTCGGAAGCGAGTCAGGTAGAAATCGATTTCTTCGTCGGTGAGCGGAGCGAAAGTCACCGTGGTCACGGCATGGAAGGAACGAACGATGGAGCGAGTCAGGATGGTCACACCGGTGATGACCCGATGTCGGCGGCCGGAAAGGAGTCGGAGCATGTCGAACGCCTCTTGATAGGAAGCCGGTTTACCTAAGACACGCCCCTCGCAGCACACGATGGTGTCGGCAGCAATGACCAAACTGTCGGGTTCGGGAGCCGGTGAGCAGTGCATCGCCTTCAGACGCGAAAGATACTGGGGAATCTCCTCGCACGAGAGCCCCTCGGGGTAAGTCTCTTCAACCTCGCTGCGGCCGATGGAGAAGGTCAGACCGAGGCGTTCGAGCAGTTCCCGCCGACGGGGCGAGCCGCTCACTAAGAGAATGTGATAATCTTTAAGATTGTCAAACACTTGTTTCATTGATTTCAATCAAAACTTTATGAGATGGAGAGGGTCGGAGGCTACCATCCGAAGGCGGTATGGTCGAGCTTCCAGAGTCCGCGAGCGCGCAGCACTTGTTCTATGACGTCGCGCACACAGCCGTGTCCGCCGGGACGAGAGGAAACGTAGCGCGAAATCTGCTTGATTTCGGGGGCGGCGTCGCTGGGACAGCACGGACATCCGCACAACTGCATGACTTCGTAGTCGGGTATGTCGTCACCCATGTACAGAACCTCTTCGGGCTGCAGTCCATACTTGCGCAGCAAGTCTTGGAAGACCGTCTTCTTGACGCTACAGCCCAGGTGGATCTCCTCAACGCCGAGCGCATGATAGCGATGATAGATGGATGGACAGTTGCCACCGGTGATGATGGCGATAGATAGGCCCAATTTCACGGCCAACTGAATGATGTAGCCGTCTTTGATATTGGCGGTACGCTGTGGAACACCGTCAATTCCCATGTTAATGGTTTCACAACTCAGGACGCCATCGACGTCGAGCATCACAGCCTTAATTAAAGTCAAGTCGTAATTAATCATTTTGAAGGAAGTTGGGGTTATCAAAACGTTGAATGCTCTCGCTCATGACCCGATATATCTGTTGTAACTCGGGCCAAGGGGCGAGCAACTGCTCTTGTGACTGCAGGATGTGCTGGTCGCGACGAACGGCCGGACCGGTTTGTCCCTCGCGAGGCGAGATGAGATGTACCTTGCCTGCGGTTTGGTCAATGAGAGGAAAGAGCACGCGGAAGGGAATACCCTGCTGCTGCAACACCTGTTCGGCCATGGCGAAACAATGATTGCTGAAGTTGCAGGCGAAGACAGCCGCTAAATGAAGGTAACGACGCTGGTCGGACGAAAGGTCGAAGACGTCGCGGCTCAACGTATGGGCGAAAGAGCGGAGGGTCTGCATCGAATGGGCCGAGTTGGCCTCTAAAAAGCAGGGGATGGAGGAAAAATCGGTGTAAACGTTCTTGGTAAAGGTTTGTAAGGGATAAAAAATGCCGTAGTTACGCACCTTCGTGCCCTCGAAGACAGCCATGGAAAGACTGCCGGCAGTGTGGACGACCAAAGCATCGCCCACGTCGGGCAATGAAGCAACCACGGAAGGGAGCGCATCGTCGGTCACACTGACGACGTAGAGCTCGGCATTCGTCGGAAACGGGTCGGAAACAGTGAAAGCGGGAGCATCTACCCTTTCAGCCAAGACTCGGGCAGACTCCAACGAACGGCTCACCACTCCCACCACGACGTGACCGGCACGACGTAGAGCAGGACCTAAATTGGAAGCGAGGCGACCGGCGCCGATTAGAACGATTCTCATAAGCGTATCAAGTATCTATGAAAGGAAGTCCGATTTGATATGAAGGGATTCTTTATCTCTTGCAAACTTAGTTCATTTATTTGACTTAACCGAGCGATTTTGATTTTTTGTAGAACGAAGCCAGGTACAAACCCATGAAAGGGCAAAGAATTTTTCATTCAACCTGAAAATTCTTTAAGGATTGTTTGGAATCAAAGAAAAAATACTTAACTTTGCAGTCGCAATGGGGCATTAGCTCATCTGGCTAGAGCGTTTGACTGGCAGTCAAAAGGTGGCAGGTTCGAGTCCTGTATGCTCCACGGTTTAAAATTTCGTAAGAGACTGTTCGTTCTTCGGTTATTTATGCGACATAGTCTCTTTTTTTTATTTTCCCCCACCCTGACTACAAGATGAGGCGGGTTGGACATTTTGCATGGTAAGACCTGTTATAATAGGTTGATTTGTATA
>CALZOH010000236.1 GCA_945827465.1 uncultured Prevotellaceae bacterium | reverse complement strand
TCCTTACAGCCGCAGAATTATCAACTCTAAACTTAGGTGAAATCAACTTAGTTGTAATGTCCGCCTGCGATAGCGGGTTGGGTGAAACGTCATCGGAAGGTGTTTTTGGATTACAACGAGGATTTAAACTTGCTGGAGCGAAGTCTTTACTGATGTCATTGTGGAAAGTAGATGACCATGCCACACATTTGCTGATGACGGAGTTTTATAGACAATATCTTTCAGGAAAATCCAAAAGAGAATCATTATACTTGGCACAATCAACTTTACGTGGAAGTGAAGAATTTTCAGCACCGTATTATTGGGCATCTTTTATTCTATTGGACTGATTGTTTTTAAACAATTTCCAAAAATTTTATTGAGCTTGTTGTTAACCTTTTAAAGAAATTTTCATATATGGTAAATCAATAAAGAATTTACCCATATGAAAACAAATTTTACTAAAACTTTTTCAAAGATCTTTGCATCTGTCATAGTTGCCACAGTCCTTATTTGTGGACTAACTTCCGGTATCACGGCTCATACCACCTTCACACCTACTATTAACCGAAATACGAATTCATCAATTGTCTATATTACACCTAACGGTGAATGCTACCATTCGACACCGAAATGTAGGACTTTGCGTCGTTCAAAACAAATTAAAAGTATAGACATAAAAGAAGCGCAAAAAACGAGACGACCATGTAAGGTATGTCATTGAAATTATTCTAATAGAAGAGCGATATCAGTTTAACCATTTGATTATCGCTCTTTTTGTGCTGTAGAATCTGATGTAAGTCCAAAATTCTTTATGCACGTTGTTAACCTTATCCAAAATACTTCATTAAGGTAAAACAAAAAACAATCTCAATAATATGGCACTATTCAATTTTTTCACGAGCAAGAAGGATACCCCTTCGCTTCAGGCTCCGGACTCAACTCCGACTGTTGACCCTCAAGAATCCGAATCTAACGATTCCACTACCTCTAAGGCTACTACTCCACTAACCGTTTCGTATGCTACAGGTTGGCCCATTGATTTGATCTATGGTTACTTTCACAAAAATTACGAGGAAAAAGGTTTTTCAGATGCAATGCTCAATAGTAATCTTACCTTCCGCGACATGAATATGTCAATCATCCGCAATAAGATTCTGATGATTTTCCGCGAGGTCAACCTCAAATACAGCGCAATGAAGAGAGACCTTGAAACAAGGATCGAGACTTGTAACGCAGCCGGACTCCTCACTACGGTAGCCGAACTTGAAAAGCAAATGTCTGTTATCGTATCTCACACAAACGAACTGGCAAAACTTGAAGAAGAATTCCGCAACAATGCCAATGAAGCATCAGTTCCCCTGATGTCGTATGAATGCGGTTTCCTTCGTGGAGTATCTGCGATTGCAATGTCAACTCCCTCTAAAGCACCGGCAGCTCCGGAAGTGTCTATGCCTTCCTTTTTCGCTGCAAACAGAGAGACTGCATAATCAATAGTACCATTTCACCATAAAATTCTAACTATGGATCTTTGGACTAAATTCGGATGCTTCCTTACCGGCTGGAGTTATGAAACTCTTTCACAGTGTTCTCAAGCAAGCCGCAGCCATCTAAGTAAATATACCTCTGCACTGATGATACTTATCTTAATCTGGAGCGTTACGGGCTTCTGCTTTGCACAACGCTACATCGGTCTTCCTGTTTGGGGTTGTACCTTGGTATCATTATTCTTCATCACAATCGTTGTGATGATTGAGAGGCAAATTATTCTGACCAGCAGCAGGTCTTTCTGGATGTTGGGATTCAGAGCTGCGATTGCGTTTGTTATGGCAATCGTGGGTTCGACAATCTTCGATCAAACAATGTTCGGCAAGGATATTGACAAGCAAATGACTAATACCATAGAGGCTCAGGTCGCAGACCTTACTGCACAAAGAGTTCATATTATCGATGAGAAGCTCTTGGAAGTTCATACGGAACTTGACTCTATTAACAGAGTAAACTCTGCGCTCCAAGAAGAAGTGAACAAGAATCCATTTGTAATCCAAACATCGGTAACCAATAGTCAAAACAAGGTTCTTATGCCTGATGGTACATTTAAGACAGTAACTAATCCATCTGTTACCAAAAATCAAGTGCCCAATCCGAAACTTTCTGCTATTGAGGCTAACAACAAAACTATTGAACGACTTCAAAACCAAGAACAGTCTTGGGTAGAGAAGAAACAGAGTGTTGAAGAGGATGTGCGTCGTGAGTGTAAAGAGAGTGTCGGCTTCTTAGAGGAATTAGAAGCTATGTGGACAATAATCACGACCCGTCCGCTCGCCGGAGGATTTTATCTCGTGTTTTTCTTCCTTTTGATGAGTCTTGAATTGTTTGTTGTCGTCAGCAAAATGGTTGATGGAGAATGTGACTACGATGCGGCCATAAAGGGAGCTCAGCAGGTTAGACTAGCTCAATTCCGCAATACTTTCAGCCGATCTATCAGCCCGGCTCAATTTTAATACAGAATGTAAGGCTCTTGAAATCAATGGCTCAACTTGTTCGTAAAAATTTTCCAAGAAATTTTTTCAGATGATTGTTAACCTTTCCCTTTGTCCTGTCATAAAGGTCAAAGAAAACAAAATAACATCTAAAAATTAAAAGACAATGAAAACTACAATTCTTACAATCGCAATCTCCTTCATCCTCGGTCTCGTGTCGTTCAACGCATCTGCCCAGAACACCTATCGTGGCTACAGCGATAGATACGGCAACACTACCGTAACCGGCAGCAACGGTTACCGCTCAAACTCTTACACCGACAGCTACGGTAACACAACCACCCGCACAAGCAATGGCGTAACCTATCGTTCTTATACAGACAGCTACGGGAACACGACAACTACAGGCAGCAACGGCTATCGCTCCACATCTTACACCGACAGCTATGGCAATACTACGACTCGCACCAATACAGGCGTAACCTATCGCTCATATACTGACAGCTATGGCAATACAACTACAACCGGGAGCAATGGTTACCGCTCTACTTCGTACACTGACCGCTATGGAAATACAACAATAAGAACTTGGTAAGGTAATTTGCAGGATAACAGGTTCACACGCTTGGTAATGTCGGAGAAATTTGCTAATTTTGCACTATCACAAGAGAGTGACAATATTAGCAACTTCTCCGGAAGCGTTTCGCAAAAGCTTGAGATAGAAAACGTAGGAAATTTTCTCTTGACGCAAGCAGTAGCAGAAAGGCTCCCCATGCCATATCTGCGTGGGCTGTTATCCTGCATTCTTTTCGTCAATTGGTTTCCTACGACCATCTATCAAGAGAATGCGATTTCAGGCCACGCTTCTTTTATTATTCCGGTAAGATTGGGCTGGCTTACCAACTAAAAACATGGCAAATGAAAAAAATATTACTCATAATTATCGTCCTTTTATCTTGCTTTTCTGCTGCACTTGCAGACCCGGGGACAAGGCTTGGTGAAAGCCTGTCGGTAGTCCAATCAGAGGTACAGGGACTTCGGCATTTAAGGAACTGGCCAACGAAGGGTGACCAGTACACTGTCTATCATGATACGAATGCCTACACATCGTATTATTTCAAGAATAATCGGTAGTGTTTCACAGAGTGTGTCTGAGGCGAGTTCTCTCAAGCCTGTATACCTC
>CALZOH010000235.1 GCA_945827465.1 uncultured Prevotellaceae bacterium | reverse complement strand
GCGTATTCCACAGGTCGCTCGATATTGATTTTCAGGGTATCGAAGCTAAAATCAATATTACGGATGGCCGAGTCAATCACCGCGATTGTGCGGTGATGTTCAGACCTGGCGACGCTGTCGCGGTCAAGCGACTTGTTACTGACGGTTTCTTTGTGGGAGCGGCAACCGCCCAGGAAGGTGGTTGCGGCGATAACAAAGAGTAAAATGGAAGTGCGGAAGCGTATCATAAGGCGGCGTATTCTTTAGTGGCGTCGAAAGACGGACAGGCTTTGTTGGCAAAATCGCGGTGGCCGTGAATAGCGGCGACCGTGTATTTTGCTTTCAGTTCACGAAGCAGCTTGACGAGCGCAGCGCGTTGAGCGTCTGTCCGGGTATCTTTCGGCGTCTTGCCGTCAGATGCGCAGCCGCCGATGTAGCACACACCTATGGAGTGCGCGTTGTGACCGGTGCAGTGTGCGCCGACCCGGTCTTCAGGACGGCCACGATGAACTGAACCGTCACGATAAATCACATAATGATAGCCGATGCAGCGGAAGCCACGCTGACGATGCCAGGCGTCAATCTGTTGGACGGTGAAGTCCTTGCCCTCCGGCGTAGCAGAGCAATGGACGATGATTTGGTTAATCTTTCTCATGGTCTTTGTATTTATAGTGATAGTCGATGCCGAACAATGCTCCGGCGAAAGTCAGAATTTCGCCGAAGGCAACGAGGACGGAGTTGTGGATTTCGCCCGACGGGGGCAGAATGAACCCGGCAATCAGCAGGCCGCAGCCCACCGTAATGAGAAAAATTGCCGAGCAAAGCTGTATAGCTGATTTGTGGTTCTTAAAGTTCATACTTTGCTGCAATTTTATATTGTTAAACTATTGTATATGTGAAGAAAAAGTGCTAACTTTGTGTATTGACAAGTGAAACCATACTAACAGAACCGGATACCTCTCAACGATGTGAAACCAAGCTATTGAACCTGTGATACCTCTGTCGTATGCCGGATAGCCCTCGGTGCGATCCCTGTGCGTGGCTTGTTAGATAGCCCTCGGTGCGATCATGGCCGTTTACCAGATAGCCTCCCACCCCTCGGGGTGGGCGATCTGTTTTATAGGGGTATTACTTTCCGAAAACCCATGTTTTGGAAGCAGGGTCATAGATAAGGGCAAACTCGGCCAGTGTGCTGACGAGGTTAGCCGTCGTTATACGGCCTTTGCCCGGAGTTAACAGCTTGCCGAAGCCAATGGCGAAGCGCAGCCTTATCATTCTACGCTTGGTTTTATCGTTGTGGCAGACGAGCGAAACGCAACTTCGCCCCCATGCGACAGTCGGAGTGCCGTCTTGTTTGACGTGCTCAACGACCAGCGTTTCGGGACTGTCTGAATAATTGTCCGAAGGCATAGTAAACGTAGATTTGGCTGAGGTATTGAACAAGAATTTGTTGCCTTCAACCTTGACTGTATAGCAGGAACCGTACAGGTTCCAGCCCTTGCGTCGGCGACAATATTTCTTTGTGCCGAGAAGCGAGGACTCTTTCGCGGCGAAGCGATTTCGTTTCTGAGTGAGACGGAACAGGTATGGAACGTAGCCGTCCTGAAGGAGCTTTCGTGCTCCGATGACAAACAGACGGTCGCCCTCGGTCTGAACCGATATGGGCGTCAGACCGCCTGAAACAGTGCCGTCACCTGCCGAGCCTTTGAGGGCTGCAATCTCCGATTGAACTGCGGAAAGCAATTTCTCCAGTTCGGAGATTGATTTCTTGGCGCTGTTAAGGTCGATGACCTGCTGCGCCCGCATGGCACCGGCCCTTTCGGTCGTGGCCTGTTGGATGAAAAGTTCGGAGGACGCGGAAACGGCGCCGGTGGCGAGGTTTACCGTCGATTTGTTGGCATAGATGTGATTGCGGTCGGCCTGACCCTGCGAAAGTGCGGTGATGGCCTGACCTGCGGCCTTAAATCCGTCGAGCAACTTTGTGATGTTGCTGACGGTCTCTGACGTTCCGGCAGTGGCGAGCAAATCCACTATGCGCTGTAAGATGTAGCCGAGAGATTCGGGAGAAACTGCGTCCTTGGACTGCAGGGCGCGGAACTCGGTGATAATGTCGGTGAGTGATTTTGTATCAATAGCCATAACGATGCTGTTTTATACGGCAAAGTTATGGCTATGAATTTGCGTCCGAAAAGACACGAGAAGTACACTTAGAGAGTGACTGCGCGGCGCATGATGTCGGGATTGAGCGCGTTGGAGACTGCCCGGCAGAACTCCTGGCCGAGCGAGTCAGCATAGAATTCCTGAATGTTCATCACCGAGGCGAAGTATTTGCGAGAGAACCAGCGCTTGCGCTTGCGGCGGTTGGTGTACCCGGCACCGAGGTCGCTACTATTCCCTCGTGGCGTATTCGAGCCAGTACCGTAATCGACAAACAAACCGTAGGTGTTGAACGCCTGTTCGAGATTAATGTCGATGAACTTGCCGTCGGCAGTCATCGAGATGCCGACCGTCGAGCGGTAGAGCGCCCCCGTGTCGACCGCGCCGAGGAGCGCGATTTGCTCGCGCCATATCTTAACCATCGTTGCATTGAAGGCAGTCACATACTTGCGTCTGGCTTCAAGCTGTTCGTTATCATTTCCACTCATCGGCATTGTATCTTAAATCGGTGTAGCAATCGACTGCGATTTGAAAATAAGCGCAGGCGCAGCCGGAGAAAAAGTAACGGTCAATCTCGTTGAACGTGATACGGGGGTCGATGTAAATGCAATTTTCTTCGAGCCTCGTTTTCTCCAGAATAAGCTGCGAGGCGAACTGCCGGAACAGTTCGCGCATGGATTCCATGCACTCGGAGCGAGCTTCCATATCTTCGGCAGCGTGGCGCATGGCGAGGAAAACAGTTTTGACTCGCCGTGTCCTCGGCGTGTTATTGAGTTCCGTGTAGCCGTCGGCGATGTCGCTGACGCACACGAAAGCGGATGCCGTCTGCATCTGCGCCAGGGCTTCCTCGAAGCCCTCCAAGCCGCTGACACGGCAGAAGATGAAGTGCTCTTTTTGAGCAAGAATATTCGTGGCGGCGAGTCTTTCAAAGAAAGCAGCCGCATCCCATTGTCCGTAGTGTTTCATTTTGATTGGAGTTTGGCGTTGAGTTCCTTATACTCCCGTGCCTGGGCGTTAAGTTCAGTGAGGGCGCGGTGAGTATCGAGCGCGAGGACCTCGGCCTCTTTCGTGACATCGCCTTTGGTGAGGGCGCGGATTTGGGCGTTCATAGCGTCCTCTACCGAGGTCGCGGACGAGCCGAGCAGGTTGCCGCCGGAGGCGGCCTCGGCTATGGGTTGGAAGAAGTCGGAGAATTTCTGCGCGAAAGAGTCTTTGAGCGCGGCGAACCAGTAGAAGATGCTGATGCGCTCGTGGGGCTTGAAGGCAATAGCCTTGCCATAGAGCGTGGCTCCGAGTTGGTCGAGCAGTTCATCGTTCTGCGTCGAGAGATAACCTTGATAGAGGTTATCGCAGATGATGAACGTTTCAAACGGCACTTCGGAGAAGTCAGCCGGAAGCGCGGCCTGTCGGTTAATCTTCGAGAGGCGGACCGGCACGGTCGGCAGATTGGAGAGCCAGTCGAGCGCCGGAAGGAGTTCGGCGAGCGTCAGCGGTGTAACTTCAAAAAGGACTTTTCCTTTTTTCAGAAGGTACGAGCCGGAATCCTGACGGCCTATAACCTTTGTGTCGCTC
>CALZOH010000234.1 GCA_945827465.1 uncultured Prevotellaceae bacterium | reverse complement strand
CCGCAGCAGCTGCAACATCTTCATCAACGCCGCAACCATCTTCAAGAGCATTGGCTATTTCAAATGCGGCCTCGGCATTCATGTAGTCTGCTTTGAAACTTTCTTTCAAGAGTTTTACATTTTTGCCTTCAGACATGGCTCTCTTAAATAGCTCTGCTGATTTTTCAGGATCTCTGTCGGGCATACATCCATTGATAAATTCTTCGATAGTCTGTGTGCGATCAGATTTGTTAGGGCGCATCGCATTTCCTACCAAATATATGGAATCGTCTGACACTCCTGCTTCTTGCAATTTATAAGCGGGAAATCCATTGTTGAGAATGTCTGATGCGATGGGTGCTCGCTGCCCTGTGAGCATTTTATAGAGGGTAGCGCCAAGGGCATAGATGTCCATCGTGACAGGGAAATCTTTTCCGTCTTGGTACGTAGCCTGTTCGATAGGCGCGTACCCAGGGGTTCCTTTTCCTACTGTTGTGCTTGTCTCGGGGTTGCCGTCTTCGTCATATCTTTTAGATAATCCGAAATCAATTAGTACAGCTTCGTCCTCCTCGTTTATGAGCACATTTCCCGGTTTCAGGTCAAGATGCAGCATCTTATATTCGTGCATATGAGAGATGGCAGATGCTATTTGTCTCGCAATGCGCAAGGCTTCATCTTCGTTGATTCTACCGTTTTGGGAAATCTTATTATCAAGACTGCCTTTGGGTAAATATTCCATCGCATAATATACCGTTCCATTGGCTTTGAAGAAGTCATAAACATGTATAATATGGGGATGAACCATGAAACGCAGGTTCTCTGCTTCTTGCTCGAACTGGGCCATATAATCCATGAACAATTTACTTCCGTCAGTATTGGTAACTGTTGTGCCTTCACGACTGTTTATGTCGCGCATGAAAAACTCTTTCACGGCGACATCTTTTGTTTTCGTGACAAATTGACCTTCGACTTGAGTGCGATAAGTCATTTCAGCCAGATAGGCAATTCCAAAAGTGCCTTGACCAAGCACACACTTTATTTTATACGTGTAGCTTGGGCTTTTAAGTTTCGTACCTTGGGGTAGTGAGTTTAGTGAAGTCATGAGTGAGAAATGATGTTATGTTGAATCCTGAATGGCAGATTATCTCATGATGAAGAATCTTTATGGGAACGGTGTATGTGGGCTATTCGCGAGCCGGAAGGGTGGAACCGATTTTGTCGAAGGGTATTTGTCTTACTTCGGGCAGCATGTCATAGATTCTGGCGTTTGGGGTGAATCCCTTGAGCGGGTCTTCTGCATCTACAAGGCCCGGATCGCTGGTGGTGGTCCAGTTGTTTTGCCAGTCGCACCATTTGTAACTGCCGCGCAATACGGTGGGGATGCGGTAGAAGAGGTTGCCTTCAATGAGGTTGCGCTTGGGAAGTGGCGGATTGTCTTCCCAATAACGGGCTAATTCAGGATAGGCAGTGCTATAAGGCGGCTGGTTATAGCGGACGGCATTGAGACGTTTCTCGTAGATGCCGCCTTTTGCCACCATGTTTGCTGCCCAGTTTTGCAGACGGTTGTCAACGTGGATGGCAACGGGTGAGTCGATGAACAGGTTGCCATGATAATGATTGTCCATGCCGCCGCCAATGAGCACGGGCAGTGAACCGGCCCGATAATAGATGTTGCCATAGACTTCACTTCCGCAGGCTCCGTCGTCGTGATAGGTGGCTGTGACTCGGTGGCGTGGACTGAGCAGGTGGAAGTAGTTGTATCGGATGACGTGTCCACGCTCCGATGGGTCGCGACCATAGTAAATGGCACCTTGGTCGTCGACTTCCTGACAGACGTGGGTGATGTCGCAACGTTCGATGAGATGGTTGTTGCCATGGAAGAGGATGGCCATGCTCGGCGCATTGAAGATGGAACAGCCGCTGACGCGGTTGCCTACGCCGTCCATCCAAACGGCAGGACGGTAGGAACGTTCAATGCGGTTGTAGTTGGAGATGCGGCAGTTTTCAACAAAGTTGTGAGAGGGGGTGAGGGTGGCACGGTTGCCGCCGCCCAGGCTTACACCTCCGGCTCCAACTTGATAGATGTAGCAGTCCTTGACTCCATTGAAGTCGCCGGCTTCGCGGTCGAGCATGGTATCTTCGTAAATGCGGCCCATCATGTCGCCCACCATACGTCCGGTGAGTTGACCACCGGCTTCCATGGCGTGAGGACGTAGGGTCGCGTTGAGAGGTGAATCGGTGCCTTTTCCTATGCAGACGGCTACGTTGCCCAGATTGCGCAGGGTGCATTGTTCTACCAATACGTGGCGCGTGTTGTCCATATAGACGCCGATGCCTCGGCTGTTCTCAATGGTAAGGCCACGCAGGGTGACGTTTTGGCAGTGTTCGATGGCTATGATGGGACTTTCTAATACAGTAAGACGTAGTTGCTTGATTTTCTTCTGTCGTGGAAGGAAGTAGAAGGTGAGGCGAGTGGGGTCGATGACAAATTCGCCTTCGCGGTCAAGCTCTTCAATGAGGTTGGCAGCATACCAGCGGCGGAAGTCAGCTCCGGTGAAGAACTGGTAGGTGGTGAACATGCCGGCGTGGATGGTGCTGTCGGCTGTATGGATGGATTTAACGGAAATAAGGTCATCGGCATATCCATGTCCGAAGTATCCGCCAATCCACATATTGCTTACGTCGGCCCAGCGTTGCGGGCGGTTGCCGCTATAATGGAATACGGGCAAACGACCGGCTTCTTTGTCTTTAGGACCGCCCGATACTTCAATCTTGCCGATGAGTTGCATCGAGTCGTTGGGCCAGCGGGCTATGGTGAGCGGTTTGCCGTCTACCATCAGTTCCGACCACGAAGGCAACGACTTGCGCCCGAAGCCCGAGGGACGGATGTTGCTGAGGCTGTCAACCAGTCCGCGGCAGTCAACGGCCACAGCCTTTCCGTGGGCTTCGCGGGGCAGACGCTTCAATAGTTGTGGGTCGGTGATGGTTTTCACACGGTTCTTGGGAACGATTACGTCGCCGGTCAGGCTTGCCTGGTGACCTTGACGAGCTGTGATGAGCAGGCTGTTCCAGTTGCTGCCGCTTACAACGTAACCTTTGTTGGTGCGGTAGTCGCCGCTTAGTAGTTCGATGACAACGTCACCCGAGAGGGTGGCAGCCTTATTGATAGCCTCCTGCAAGGTGTTGGCACCGGGTTTCACGGTGATGGTGGTGGATGTGTTGGCCTGGACAGATGAAAGACCTGCGATGATCCATAAAAGGACCAGTGAAATGATAAGTTGCTTCATGTTGAAATGCGACTAAATAAATGAATAGTTGAAGTTATGGGTGCAAAGTTACACATTAAACATCAATCGGTCAATGGTTCTTTTCGTAAACAATCCGTTCACACAATAAGTGTTGCCGCAGAACGCAGCAAGGTTTCCTCCATCCATTCCATTTTGAACAGTTCTGTTGTTTGTCAGGTTCGCCGCTGTGGAGGGCGTATGCGATACGCCCCTACATTTTTACCATTGATTCGATAGAACTACTGTGATGGATAGCATTGTTTTATTATGTTGTTAGCTGCTAACTGTAGGGGCGTATCGCATACGCCCTGATGTGAGCGAATTGGAAATGATTGTAGCGAGCAAATTATCGTTGAAAGCCTGCTGCAAAACGCAGCAAGGTTTCCATGCTCGTAAAAGTGTTGCCGCAAAACGCAGCAAGGTTTCAACGCTCGGGAAAATGTTCCCCTGAAACCGAGCAAGCTTTTCCCAC
>CALZOH010000233.1 GCA_945827465.1 uncultured Prevotellaceae bacterium | reverse complement strand
TAAGAGACAGATATAATCTCATGGGCATACCAACGAGAAATCTCCAAAAATCATTGTTTATATAAATATTATCCAACTTTAATTAAAAATCAATAGAAATGTGATTTTTTTATTCTTTACATACAAGATTAGTTCTTGATGTATATAAATGTTTACAGTAGGAGAGTTTTTTTGTGTCTATGTAGATGATGATTTTCAAATCCAACAATGAGTATCGCGATAATTCCGCTTCACCTATATATTTTAAAGAACAATCCAAATGATGTCATTTGGTGGGTTGATAAACCGGACAATATTGGCGAATGGCTTTTCACATTCAACAAAATAACCGTGTTCAATATGTCTCGCGATTACCCACACGAATTGACCAAGAAACAAAAAGCCATTTCGATTGTTTATCTTCTGCCGTGTAGATGTGCTCCATCATTAATTAATAGGGGATGGGCTTTTATTCAATGTTGATTTTTCAATCATTTCAAGATATCATTCACGCCCTTTTCGCTGAGCCTTCAGACAAAGGTAATCATCAAGAGAGTTAAAAATTCGGATAGTAATCATTAAATTTGCAGCCGTATGAAACAGATACCGAAAATCGTTCAAGACAAAGCCGCCGAACAAGGCTTCAATGCTGTTGAGTTCATCGGAGAGCGTGAGGGCGCACAAGCGTTCTCAGTCGGCTGCGTTGATGAAGACGGCGAATCTCTCCCAACAGGGTTGCCGACCGTCTTCCTATTAAAAGGGGATAAAGTGACCATGAAGAACGGTCTTGAAGCCCTTGACTTACTTTGACGCTCTTCTCAAGCGTTCTGCGAACCTTGGATATTGTGATTTGCATATAATTTCTTATCCATGCGTTAGCATCAACCGTGGTTTCTTTGACTTTTTGTCTTTAAATCAAGTTGTGATTTGCTTTCAAATTCTTATTTGCGTTAGCAACAACAGTGAATTGAAATCAAGCTAAGCAACAACCATCCTTGCACCGACATTTGCGATGATCTGAAAGGAGTTTATCCAAAGACGTTCAAGTGGACTGGATGGCATCCTACTTACCGATGTTACCAAGTTCCAGTATTGGCCAAAGATGATGAAATGGACGAAATGCTGGATGCAATACTGGACGGTAAGAATCCGGCAGCGGTTCCATGTGAAGAAAAGGTAAGTGAGATACCTGCCCAATTTACCGAGTGGATGGAGAGGAACGAGAAGAGGGTTGAGGATGCGAAGGAGAGAGGAACGTTGCCCTACTTCATCCGTGACAATGAAAGGGTGCTGAACCCACCAACAGCAAAAGAGATTGCCAAGATGCGGCATGATGCCCGGACACAGGAACAGGTGAATGCTATCAATCGGTCTTGGTGGGAGAGGAAGGCAGTCTGTCACTTCGGAAAGAACGTGCTCAACATCATGGGCGGCATTTCTGACGTTGATACGCTGGCTCTGCAAGAGGCTTTGAAGCATCCCGACTTGGAGGCCATCAAGACGGAGGGAATAAGCTGAAAGCAATCGGGAAGAAGATTTATTCGCTCTCCAACATTGAGAATCCGATGGAAGTAGCTAAGAAGTTCTCAATGGCTGATGCAATCAATGTTGATAAGGCGGTTGCTGATAAGCTGGATAGTTGGATGCACCTAAGCCTTGAAGCACAGCAGAAGAAGCTGGCGTTTGAGGCTTATGATTATTTGGGTGGCAACATGAACCATGTGCAAGAGAAATATCCTACATGGCAGGTGTACCAGCAAGCATATCTAAAGCGGTTTGAAGTCGTGAGTGATAAAATCGAATGGAACGCAATCACAAACAAGTATGTTTCGTATGCTGGATTTACTACTAAGTCTATTTCCTATAAGGAAATGGTCAGCACTTCCAGCGGATTCTATTGTAAGTATTGAAAACAGATAGCGCACCGAAATCTGATGCTCTTTCTTTTATTTGTTTGCCATGTAAATGGTAGAATAGAATTTCTTGAACTCTTCAATATCAACCCTATCCATATATTTACAGAACCTGTTGAACAATGTGGCCTTTAATGTTACTGGAATGTTGTCATATGGTTCAAAATGTGACAATCCGGCATCCATATATTCCGAAAGAATGTTACTAATAAGGTTGCAACCTTCTTCACTTCTCAGTATTGTTTGGTTTACCCACCATTGTTCGCAATGCCACAACATCTGTCTATCTGCGTCCTTTGAAAGGCATTTGTCTTCTCCCTTGTACACCCTACACAAGGCTAACAGAGCTTTCTCTTTTTCATTCATAGCTCTTCTCATTTAATCGTTTGTAAAATGTAGCGATGACCTCCAGCATATCGGATGGTAGTCTATTGAATACCTCATGTGAGATATGGCTTGGAACACCATACAAGGCTTCTGCTATGGAGCCAACGATTGCGCCTATCGTATCGCTGTCACCTCCCCAAGATATAGCTCTTCTTATGGCATCCTCAAATGAAGTGCTTGCCTCTATAATTTTCATGCACACAGGCACAGTTCCTTGGCATGTCTCATCGAAGACACCGGCATAGTATTGCTTGCACTGGAACATGGGGTAATACTTGCAATCCGTGGTAATGATGATGTCGGATTTGTTCTTGGTCTTCCTTGCCAAGTGGATGGCATGGGCAACGGCTTGCGCTCCCCTGATACCTTCCGGGTGGTTGTGTGTCGGGATTGCAGTCCTCTCGGCCTCCCTCAGAACATCATCCAGTTCATCGAATGCCCAAGCCACCGGGCTAACCCTCATGGCAGAACCATTGCCGAAGCTCTCATAGGGTTTCGGGGTGTCGCTGGCTACCCATTGGGCAAACCTGCCACCATATGATCCCATCGGATTGGGGTACTTCCGACACCATTCATGTAGTTTGCTCCCATAGTCAGCTCCTGTGTTGATTGCATCTGCTATCGCTATGGTACAAATGGTATCATCCGTGTAGCTGTTTTCCTGGGTAAATAGCTCAAAATTGTACTGGTCTGTATTATGGAACTCAAAGCGTGATCCTACAACATCTCCGATAATAGCTCCTAACATATTACTTCTCCTTTCTTATTCCTCTTTTGGTTTGCTTTGATATGATTACTCTCCGGCGAATGATCGCCTTACGACCTCTGTACTCTCCATACTTAAGAGCACTCCATAAGGCTTCTTTGGATATGCCTACTATATCTTTTGGCAGAATGTCATATATGGCTGCCACACTACCAAAATAATAGTACTTTCGGTATCCTTGCTGGGGATCCGTAAACCCTACATGAATAACCTTTCTCTCTTGCTTGATTATATTGTATGTGTTATATGAACGCAAAATTACCACATTATATTTAATAATTAAATATAGGACCGTTCTCTATGGCTGATTGCATATCTGGAGTATTACGATTTGTTATGCCTAAAGCAAAAGCTAATTTGTAAACGTGAGTATCCAGTGGAATTATAAGTTGCGTGGGGCTTATTTTTTTCCAGATACCCATATCTACAATTCCATCGTTACGCACCATCCATCGAAGAAACATACAAAGTTTTTTGCACGCAGAACCTTTATTATAATTAGGAATGCTATTGATACCCTTAGTTGTGATTTGCTTTCAAATTCCTATCTTTGCGTTAGCAACAACAGTTTGCCGTTAGTATATATAAGTACGTTATTAGTTGTGATTTGCTTTCAAATTCCTATCTTTGCGTTAGCAACAACAGTTGAACACGGTGCATGACCTGTCTCTTATACACATCTGACGCTGCCGACGATATGCAGTGTG
>CALZOH010000232.1 GCA_945827465.1 uncultured Prevotellaceae bacterium | reverse complement strand
GAGGTTAATATAATAAAGGAAATGGTCTTGACACAGTTCAACTTACACTACCTCATGCAAACGTTCAAAGACCTTTTGTTCACAATGCAAACCGGCTTGAAGTTACTTCAAAGCCCTTTTGTACACGGCGCAAAACCTCCATGCAAATGTTCAGTGCCCATTGTTCATACCACAAAACCGAATTACCTGAACAAAAATCATTCTTATATCAGTGACACTTCGCATCGACTGCTTTCATATATCTTTCAGCAATATCCGTACTGCTCCACTAAAATAAGGACCTAATGGCACCAACATACAAAAAAAGTCCGGTAACAACAAATTCCAAAATAATTCACTATTTTTTGCAGCAATTGAGAAGTTAACATAACGGTCTCAATTGATGAAATAGTACTCTATATATCTGGAAACGATGAATCCAAGTTCCGTTTGCCAAACAAAAATGTAAACCTATCAATTATATTTATAATGAAAAAGTTTTTAATTTCAGCAGCTTTGATCGCTGCCATTTCTGTTTCCACCTCTGCACAACAAATAGAGGGAGGGGTAATTATTGAGGATGACTTATCATTTGTTCCATCCACTCTTACATCAAGTTCCAAACCTGTAGCACTTGGCTTCAATTCGGAAAATGCAACCATTTACGACTCCGACTTCAATGTTGTCAAGAAATTCAACATTAAGACAGAAAATGTATTTTTGTCTAAAAGCTATCGTGAAATAGCCACTATCAAACCAACAGCTGCCAAGATTGTCGGGGAATATGCCTATCCCTTAGAAGAACAAGACTCGGAAGGTTGGCACTCCGTAGAAGCAACAGACTTGAAGACTCTGATTAATAAAGTATCCAGCATTCGTGGCTATACTTGTTATGGGTTTATAGATGAAATAGGAAGGATTAGTTGTTGGTATGAAGAAAACGGGGGACCCTGTTATGCCGAAGACCTATTTGGTAAAAAGTACTTTACAGATTACTACTGCATCATAGACGGAATTGTAAATAGTATTAATGTCCAATACGAATATGTCATCAACGAATCAGACATTGCGAATGCAGAGTGGACTTTAGATACTGATTACGGCATCAGTGAATATGAGAGCAACGTTGAACCTGAAGATTTTGACTATTACGACTTCGACTCTAATTTTTCGTATGATGATCTGGTATTTAGCCAAACTTTATTCAATGAAGACGACAAGTGGGAATATATTGTACCTCTGTATGGTCCGTTAGAAAAAATCGTTGAAGAACCTCAGTTTACTTGGCAAAATGGGGAAATTGTTTACTATCGCTATGTACATGAAAATAATCCCAGTATAGGTTACGCAATTTATAATGAAGATGGAAAATTACTTGCAACATTCGATTCGAAGGATTGGTTAGATGATATTATCAAATTCAATGGAACTTCTTACCTGGTAACTTCCGGTGACAATACCACACTTTATAAACTTGACAGCAAAACATCATCTATTAAAGAAGTTAAGCAGTTTAATGCAAAAGCATTTTCAGTGGGTGTAAACAATCGTTCCATCACGGTTGACACCGGAGACCAAAAAGCGGATGAAGCCATCTTGTTCGACATGCAAGGCCGGAAAGTAGCGGTATCGAGCAATCAAAACAGCAACCGGCTCTCCATCAATGCAGGAAACGTTCCCCAAGGAATATATAATGTCACCGTAAAGAACCAAGGAAAAATGGAACGCGCACAAAAAGTCAGGATTAAATAATCGTATCCCTGCACTTCGTTAACAAAGGAGGAATCTGAGCCTACATCCGATATTGGAAAAAGCATCAGATTCCTCTTTTGATTTCAACCCTAATCGAGCATTAGAGACCTATCAACAAACGGCTATTGAACAGATTGTTCGTAAAATCGGTAAGTTTCTCTTATTTCGTCACAGGTTCGATCAAGTCTATAGCCAAAAGTTTACAGGACAGAATTATATTAAGCCTGAACTCATGTATTTTTCGTAACAGCCAAGAAAAAGCGACTGTCTAACTTAGACAATCGCTTGATTCTTTTTGGTGATTCGCTTGGGGTTCGAACCCAAGACCCCAACATTAAAAGTGTTGTGCTCTACCAGCTGAGCTAGCGAATCGACCTTAATGTTTTTGATTTCGGGTGCAAAAGTAACACATTTATATGTTACAACAAAACTATTCCCGGACTTTTTTACCCTTCTAACGAAAACTGCAGCTATTTTCTAGATTTCGGAAAAGGGAATCTCGCTATTTGGAAAGTAGCTCAAGTGCCTTAATCACCATCGGATTATCCTCATATATGACATTGAAATATTCAGACATATCCCACAGATCACGCGCCGCAAGTCCTTTGAGAGTTTGTTTAAGCCTTACCAATGTCAACTCACGCTCATTTGGCGTAGACGGAGTGATGCCTACCTTTTTACCTTCCTCTTCTATTGTTGCGAGCAACTCTGAAGGAACTTCATACTCCTTACTGAATTTATCAAACTTCTTGTAGCGACCTTGAAGTTCTTGACGCACGCGATCATAATATTTCATATACTGAGTAAGGATAATATTCCGATTGCTCAGACGACGATAATAAGGTGTATATGTATTCGTATCAAGTGGCACAAAATAGTCGGGCATAATACCTCCTCCACCATAAACGGTACGCCCCTTACGCAAGGTTGAGTATTTGAGGGAATCCGAAAAATGAATGCTATCGGCGTGCATCAATTCTCCGGCGCGCAAACGTTGAAGAATATCTTCATCATACTCTTTCTTCTCTCCTTTTTTATAGGGACGCTGTATGCAACGGCCTGAGGGAGTATAATAGTGAGAAACCGTAAGACGAATGAGAGAGCCATCGGGCAAATCGATTGGACGCTGCACCAAGCCCTTACCAAAAGTGCGACGCCCCACAATGATGCCTCTATCTTGATCTTGAACGGCTCCACTTACAATTTCAGCGGCTGAAGCGGTGAAACCATCGACCAAAATGACTAATTTACCATCCTGGAAAACATTACTACCCTTGGAATAATAATCTGAATGCTGTACACTTCTGCCATCGGTGTAAACAATCATATCGCCCTTGGGTAGGAAAAGGCTTGCCACGTCGGTTGCCGCCTGGAGATAACCGCCTCCATTCTCCGTGAGGTCGAAGATGAGGTCTTTCATACCTTGCTTCTTCAACTTTATGATGGCTTCTTCCACCTCTTTAGCTGTAGTAGCAGCAAAACTGCTCACACGAATAAGTCCCACACCCGGGCGTACCATATAAGCAGCATCAACCGAGAAGAGGGGGATCTTGTCACGAACCACATCAAAATAGAGCGTTTCAGAAACACCCCTACGCACTATGCCAAGACGGGTCTTTGTACCTTTGGGACCACGAAGCTTCTTCATAATGTCGGCACGATCCATCTTCACACCGGCAATTGCTTCCCCATCAACCGTTATAATTCGATCACCAGCCAGAATACCCACCTTTTCAGAAGGACCTTTAGAGATCGTTTGAATCACGATCAATGTATCTTCAAGTATATTGAACTGCACACCGATACCTTCAAAGTTTCCATTGAGGGGCTCGTTGAGCTTACGGGTTTCTTCGGCCGTCGTATAACTGCTGTGCGGATCAAGTTTGGAAAGCATTCCTTTAATGGCTTCATCAGTCAGGTCGTTGATGTTGACCGTATCAACATACAGACTCTTGATAGCGATTTCGGCAATATTAAGTTTATTAAGGGCCTGTTCTATGTCTCTGGGCATGCGTTGTTGCGCAT
>CALZOH010000231.1 GCA_945827465.1 uncultured Prevotellaceae bacterium | reverse complement strand
CGAGTCAGCATCGTCGCAACCGTTTCGGCGGTTTTGTCATGATATTGTCAGCCCAAAATTCAATCGAACAGGTGTAGGGACATATCGCATATGCCCTCACGTGGGCGAAAACGGAACCAACACGCAACCCAATCAATCCCCGAAATTCATCGAACATGTGTAGGGGCGTATCGCATACGCCCTCACGTGAGCGAAAATGAAATGATGACAGCGAACATGACACATTCGTTTAATGTGCTTTTTCCCCGCCATGGAGGGCGTATGCGATACGCCCCTACACCTGTTCGATTATTTCATGGGTGACATGGTGGTTGAACCGGATGATTTCACACGATAGCGGCGAACACATCATCATCGATTAATCTGCTTTTTCGCCGCCGTGGAGGGCGTATGCGATACGCCCCTACATATTTACTATTAAATCGATGAGATCATGATGGTCAAACGGGGTGTTGCGGTGCTATTTTTATGATGATAACGAGGTTGGCGAACGACTAAAAATGATAACTTTGCAATCTATTGATACTCGTTCGTGTTTTATGAAAAGTCTTATCTCTTTCGTTCTACTTTCGTTGGTAGGTCTTTCGGCCTTGTCAAAAGACCTTGTGGTGTTCAACCGTAGTCAGTTGCTTGATAAAATAAAGGGTGGCTGGGCCGGTCAGGTGATCGGCTGCACGTATGGTGGGCCCACCGAGTTCCGGTGGCGCGGCGAACAGATTCCTGACAGCGTGCCGATTACCTGGAACAAGGGTTGTATTAAGTGGTATTACGACAATCAACCGGGGTTGTACGACGATGTGTATATGGATCTGACCTTTCTCGACGTGTTCGACCGTCTGGGCATGGATGCTCCGGTTGATTCCTTCGCCATGGCCTTTGCTCACGCGGCTTATCCGCTATGGCACGCCAATCAAGCTGCTCGCTACAACCTGCTCAATGGGGTGATGCCTCCCTTGTCGGGACACTGGCGAAACAATCCTCATGCCGATGATATCGACTATCAGATTGAAGCGGACTATGCCGGACTGATGTCTCCCGCCATGCCGAACGCGGCGTCGGAGGTGTCAGACAAAATCGGACATATTATGAACTATGGCAACGGTTGGTACGGCGGCGTCTACGTTGGTGCGATGTACGCCTTGGCTTTCACCTCGACCAACATCGAAGAAGTGGTGACCGAAGCCCTCAAGGTGATACCCAAGCGAAGCTCGTTTTATGCCTGCATGAACGATATCATCACCTGGCACGGGCAGACTGATGACTGGCGGGAGTGTTGGAGGCGCTGTCAAAGCAAGTGGAACGACGAACGAGGCTGTCCCGAGGGTGTCAACGCCCCGCTCAACATCGATGCGATGGTGAATTGTGCCTATATCCTGATAGGTTTGCTCTACGGCGACGGCGACTTTGAACGCACCATGGAGATTTCCACCCGCTGCGGACAAGACTCCGACTGCAATCCGGCCTCGGCGGCGGGCATTCTGGGCACGATGGTGGGTTACAACCGCATCCCCGAGAAGTGGATGGCCAACCTGCGCGAGGTGGAAGATCTGGACTTCGCCTTTACCAAGCTGTCGTTGCGCCAGGTCTACCTCAAAAGCTTTGAACAGGCCCTGGAAATGGTCCGTCGCAACGGTGGAACGGTCTCTGACGAAGTGGTCAGCATTCCGCGTCAAACGCCGAAACCCGTCAGATGGGAGGAGTCGTTTGAGGGACTCACCCTCGGCGAGGTGCGTTCGGGCGCAGCCCTGGACCAACTCGGACCTGTGACGTTCGAGGGCGCGGCCATCGTGATGAGCGGATATGTCAGTGCGCCCTCGGCCGAGTATGTGGCACAGATAGAAGTCGTTGTTGACGGACGTCCGCTCAAGCGGATGCAGGCTCCGGCCGACTTCAAACGCCGCACGGCTGAGCTGTATTGGAACTATGACCTGCCCGAAGGCCGCCATACGGTGGAACTGCGCTGGCTGAACCCGGCTGAAAAATGTCGCGTTGAATGTACTCGCATCATCACCTATCATTCCAAGAAATGAAAAGGACATTGTTTACCCTCTGTGTCGGGCTTGTAACCATCGCCCTCTACGCTGAGAATTTTAAGATTGACCCCTCGAAACGCCTGCACCGGCACGGGGGATGGGGTGTTTCACTCTGTTGGTGGGCCGGACAATGCGGTCGTTGGGACGACGAAAAGGTCGACCGACTCGTGGAGTGGATTACTTCAAAGGAAGGACTCAATTATAGCGTCTTCCGCTACAACATCCCGGGCGGCGACGACCCTGAAAACCGCCATTGCGACCCTCACCACATGGCCAAAGGCAAAGGATTGAGGGCCGAGATGGAAGGATTTCTCACACAACAGGGCCGTAACTACGACTGGCAGGCTGATGCGGCTCAGAGGAGAGTCATGTTGAAGTTGCGACAAGCCCGTCCCGACGCCATTTTTGAGGCGTTCAGCAACACTCCGCCCTATTTCATGACCGTAAGCGGGTGCGCTGCGGGTCATGACAACCCGGCAAGAGACAATCTCAAGCGTGAATGTTATCACGCCTTCGCCGACTACCTCATCGATGTATGCCTGCATTATAAAAAACAATACGGACTCACCTTCTACTCTCTCGAGCCTTTCAACGAACCGATGACAAGTTACTGGAATCGCAACGGTAGTCAGGAAGGCTGCCACTTTGATGTGGCTTCGATGATAGAGTTCGTGAAAGTGCTTTCGCCCAAGTTGAAGGCCGCAAAGCTCAAGACACGCCTCGCCGTGACCGACGAGACGAGCGTGAAACAGAGTGTGGAAGCTCTTTCGCAGTTTTGTGCCGACCCATCCGTGCTGAAAATGGTTGATCAGTGGAATACACACACCTATTCTGCCGACGAAGCCTCTCGGAAGACGTTGCGTGCACTCGCAACCAAGGCAAAACTGCCCTTGTGGATGAGCGAAACAGGTAGTGGCGGACGTGGAATAGAAGGCAACCTCTCTCTTTCGCAGCGACTCCTGGATGATGTGAAGCAAATGCAGCCTGATGTGTGGTGCGACTGGCAAGTAATGGAAGAAAACAACGATCAATGGTGCACCATCCAGGGCAAATTCGACGGCAGCGACTTCAGAAGAAACAAGAACTACTATGTACGACGTCAAGTCACGGGTTTCATCAATGCCGGTGACACCTTCCTCGATGCAGGTGATGACCATTCATTGGTTGCAATCAGCAAAGACAAGCGTCATCTCATCCTGGTATCGCAAAACAACACCGCCGCTGACCGTCCGTACAGCGTAGATCTGACCTCTTTTCGTCGCATAGGCACTGCCGCTAAGGCTTACCTGACCGACATCCACCACGATTGTGAGGCCATTGACCCTGTACCCATCCACAACCAAACGTTGCAATACACCTTACGGCCCCAAAGCATTTGCACATTCATCATCCCATTGAAGTCCACCAAATAAGTTCGTCCGCCATCCCATCCCGACAATAACCGAACGGGGATAATGATTAATTGTATTTGGCCACGACAATAATCGAACAGGTGTAGGGGCGTATCGCATACGCCCTCAAATGAGCGAAAACGAATCCAACCCCCAACCCAACAAATCCCAAAAATCAACCGAACAGGTGTAAATATTAACCGTATTCATCCACGATAATAACCGAACAGGTGTAGGGGCGTATCGCATACGCCCTCAAATGAGCGAAAATGGAATCAACACGCAAACCAATAAAACCCAAAAAACAATCGAACGTGTGTAGGGGCGTATCGCATACGCCCTGATGTGAGCGAAAACGGAATCAACACGCAAACCAATCAATCCCAAAATTCAATCGAACAGGTGTAGGGGCGTATCGCATACGCCCTGATGTGAGCGAAAACGG
>CALZOH010000230.1 GCA_945827465.1 uncultured Prevotellaceae bacterium | reverse complement strand
AGATTCCTCTACGTCTCGTGGGCTCGGAGATGTGTATAAGAGACAGGCGGAGAAGTTGCATGTTCGACGGGGGTGATGTGTTCGTTGTTATCATGTAAAATCATCCGGTTCAGTCATCATGTCACCCGTGAATTGATCGAACAGGTGTAGGGGCGTATCGCATACGCCCTTCACGGCGGCGAAAAGGGAGATTAAACGATGATGTCATGTTGGGTGACATAGTTTCGTTTTCGCCCACGTGAGGGCGTATGCGATACGCCCCTACACATGTTCGATTATTATCGTGGCTGAATACGGTTAATCATTACACCTGTTCGATTGATTTTGGGGATTGATTGGGTTGCGTGTTGATTCCGTTTTCGCTCATGTGAGGGCGTATGCGATACGCCCCTACACCTGTTCGTTTATTATCGTGGCTGAATAAGGTTAATATTTACACCTGTTCGATTGATTTCGGGGATTTGTTGGGTGATGGGTTGATTGCGTTTTCGCTCACGTGAGGGCGTATGCGATACGCCCCTACACCTATTCGTTTATTATTGGGACAATGTCGGGTAAAAATATCGCGTCATATGGATGGATATGACGCGGTATCTATTAAATGGGGGATGTCGGTTGGGATGGGTCGGGGTCGTTGGGGGAACATTCAATGAGTTTGTGCTCTTTCTCCAAGGCGTGCCAGAGGCTGTAACGTGCTTCGGGGTTGAGCTGTTGCATGCTTTTCCAGATACTTTGGATGTGGGTGCGGTTGGATTCATGCTCGAAGGGACAGATTTTTACCTGTTTTTCGTAATGATGGAGCCGGGCCCAGGTGGCGATGAGCTCTTCGGGAATGCGACAAAGGGGACGTATGAGCGTGAGCGGCATCTTCCGGAACTGAAGCAGGGCGGGCATGGTGTCGAACGACCCTTCAAAGACTTGGTTCATGAGGAGCGTGAGCAAGAGGTCGTCTTGGTGATGACCGAGTGCAATCTTGTTATAACCCTGTTCCAAGGCCAAACGAAAGATGGCTTTGCGACGTGTCCACGAACACAGGTAGCACGGACTGCGTCCTACCTTGGTGTCGGTCTCAAAACGGGTCGTGAGGATGTGCAACGGCACGTTCAAGCGTTGGCAGAAAGCCTGGATGTACTGCGTATCGGTCTCGTACTGCACGTTTTCCATCCTCACATGAACGGCGGCCACGCTGAACTGGGGCTGACGAATGCGTGAACGAAGGGCCAACAGCTCTGTGAGGCACAGCGAGTCTTTGCCGCCGGAGAGGGCTACAAGGAGGTTGTCGCCTGTGGAAAGGAGCGAATAGTCGCGCAGGGCCTTGTTGAGAAGGCGCATGAGGCGTCGCTGCAAGGTGGGCAGGGCAGGGTCGGGGACGAGGTCGGGCTGAAAGGGAGTTGACATAAACGGTCCATAAAAAAGGCGGGCCATTGAATGAACCCGCCCAAAACAATTTAATTATGAAACTAATTTAAGCTAAGATATTCGTGCATCTTTTGTGCTGCCTTACGACCGTCGCCCATGGCCAGAATGACGGTGGCACCACCTCTGACAATGTCTCCACCGGCATAGATGAAGGGAATGGAGGTTTGCATGTCGTCGTTGACGGCGATGGTATTTTTGCGACCCAGTTCAAGTCCTTCGATGGAACGGGGCACGATGGGGTTGGGACTGACGCCGATGCTGACTATAACGAGGTCGACGGGCAGTGTCTCGATGGCTCCCTCGATGGGAACGGGACTGCGACGACCGGAGGCATCGGGTTCACCCAATTCCATTTTCTGGAGGACGACTTCTTTTACCTTGCCGTTCTCGTCCCCACGATATTCGATGGGGTTGTGCAGGGTGAGGAACTCGACTCCTTCTTCTTTGGCATGCTTGACTTCTTCGGCACGCGCGGGCATTTCAGCGTCGCTGCGACGATAAATGATCATGGCACGCTCTGCACCCAGGCGCAACGCGGTTCGCACGGAGTCCATGGCCGTGTTGCCACCACCGATTACAGCCACGTTCTTACCCATGGGCACGGGCGTATCGCTCTCGTCGCTCGAAGCATCCATCAGGTTCACACGTGTGAGATACTCGTTTGACGAGAGTACGTTGATGAGGTTTTCGCCGGGGATGTTCATAAAGTTGGGAAGTCCTGCTCCAGAACCTACAAACACGCCGTCGTAGCCCTCGTTGCGGAGTTCGTCCACCGTGATAGTCTTACCTACGATGCAGTCTTTCTCGAATTTCACGCCCATCTTGACCAGATTGTCGATTTCTGCATCTACAATCCGGTTCGGAAGGCGGTACTCCGGGATGCCATACTTGAGCACACCACCTATCTCGTGAAGTGCTTCAAACACGGTTACCTCATAACCCAGCTTCACCATGTCGCCGGCGAAAGAGAGTCCGGCAGGACCTGAGCCTACAACGGCCACTTTCTTGCCATTCTTGGGTTGCATGTCGGGCAAGACGACAGCATTTTGAGAGCGTTCCCAGTCGGCAGCGAACCTCTCCAGATAGCCGATGGCCACAGGTTGGCCCCCGGTTTTAAGGTGAATGCACTTCGATTCGCACTGTTTTTCCTGCGGACAAACCCTTCCACAGACTGCGGGCAGGGCGCTGTAGGTCTTGAGCGTGCGTGCGGCTTCACCAATTTGATTGCGTTCTATGTTCTTAATAAAGGTAGGAATATCGATGTTGACGGGACATCCGCTTACACAACCGGGGTTACCGCAGTCCAAACAGCGTTTTGCCTCGGTCAATGCTTGTTCGAGCGTGAGTCCTTGATTGACTTCTTCCTTCAGTTTTCGGCTGCGATAGGTCGGTTCGAGCTCGCCCATCTCGCAACGCGGTATGGCCATGCGCTCTTTGGGCTTGAGTTCGGCACGAAGTTGGGCTCGCCAAGCAGCGTTTCGGCCTGTCTCGGTGTCCGTAACAGGCTCGGAAGAAGTTAGTGAAGCCTCGTAACGGGCCATATCGGCCTTCTCCTGATCGCCGAAGGCCTTCATTCGCTTGAGCATCTCGTCAAAATTAACTTTGTGCCCGTCAAACTCGGGACCGTCAACACAGACGAACTTCATTTTTCCATCCACGGTGATGCGACAGGCACCGCACATGCCGGTACCGTCGACCATGATGGTATTGAGGGACACGTCGGTCGGGATCTGATATTTCTCGGTGAGCAGACAAACGAACTTCATCATGATGGCGGGGCCTATGGCAAAGCACTTGTCCACCTTCTCACGCAGAATGATTTGCTCGATACCTTGGGTGACAAGACCCTTCTGGCCATAACTTCCGTCGTCGGTCATGATGATGACTTCGTCCGAACTCTGGCGAACGAGGTCTTCCATAATGATCAGATTGCGTGAACGACCTGCCAACACACTGATCACGCGGTTACCGGCAGCCTTCAACGCTTGTATGATGGGCAGCATGGGCGCTACACCAACGCCGCCGCCGGCGCATACAACCGTTCCATAACAATGTATATCGGTCGGCTTACCCAACGGGCCCACGACATCCTCTAAATAATCGCCCGGCTGAAGTAGGCAGAGCTTGTTGCTTGACACACCCACCTTCTGAGCAACTATGGTGATGGTGCCCTCGCGAGGATCTGCCTCCGCTATGGTCAGAGGGATGCGTTCTCCCTCGCGACTTGCGCGTACAATCACAAAATTACCGGCTTTACGAGCCCGTGCTATCAATGGAGCCTTCACGACGAACTTAAATACATTCTCGGAATACTGTTCTTTTGCAATGATCTGATTCATGTTGTGCAAACATTTTGTTATAATGTTCGCAAAAGTAATGAAAAAACATGGAAATGTCAGGTTCAACCCGGTTTTTTCTAAACTTTTGACACGGCTCTTTCATTTAAGAAAGCCTCCCACTTTCAAAGATGTTGTTATTTTAT
>CALZOH010000229.1 GCA_945827465.1 uncultured Prevotellaceae bacterium | reverse complement strand
CGAATCGGGTAAGGGACACTATTCCCTCGATTGTATCTTAAATGAAAGAGCCGTGCATCGATTATCTTTACATAATTAATATGAATAGTCTTTTACCGAAATGCCAATGACAATTGCAGTAAAAGACTATTCAATAGATGGTTCAACCGTCGACGGTTGGATATCAATTGCGCCGACTGTTTCCGATTACTTAGAAACGGTAACCGAAAGTAAACATCACTTGAGTACGACTTAGATTGAGTTTGGATGAAGGACCATCATTAATTGCACCATCCTCTCCGTACTGTAAATTAAACGGATAAAAATGACCGCTTTGGTGTTGGTACTGACAGGCGGCATCGGCATAGAACGAACCAAATTTCAATCCCAAGCCAATAGTAAAACGATTGATGCCTGACAAGTTCATGTAATCAGTGGTAGTAGTATAGTCAAGCGATGCACTGTTGATAAACTGATTGGCATATGCACCCTTCTTGAAAGGCGACGATACGTAATTATAACCGCAGCGCAGCGAGAAATTGGGATCTATCATCCATTCTAAGCCCAATTTGTAGGTACTTACTCCTTTCAGATGACGACCCGCCTGAGCATTCAGGTCATGGTCATCTGTCTCATCAAATCCCCACCCCAAATAGTCATAACCATCATCGTAGGTTACTTTCGCCGTTGAATAATCCGAATATTCGTATTCTGCACCAATGGCAATACATTTTGCAAGAATGTGGCCCAAACTGAAGTTAAACTTCCAAGGTGTATGAATATTATACTCATATCCACCTACTTCTGTATAATGGTCGTACTGCGAATTATCATCACTGTAGTTGGCCACTAAACGTGAATATGACTTCATCTTTAGATTGTAATAAGTCGGTGAACTAAAAGAAGCTCCGACACGGAAAGCCGAAGAAGCAATCGGACGAGCGATGAAACCAAATTTCACGTTAAAACCATTTCCTGAAAGATCCAGATTGTTGCTCAAAGAATACTTTCCGGCATCGACCAAATCATCATATATAAGATTTTCACGATAGAGCGCATAACTATTATAGTCCACATTAATAGCCCCGATGGTCAAACCTAAATAGAATTGTTCACTAAGGTTCGTGGAGATATTGAAGTCATAAGACTGAATACTTCCCCATTGTGCCTTCTGATAAGCCGCCGAAGAAGCTCCGAATGCACTGTATTGATTATTATCGTCAACACCCAACAAATAGGTTTCCCAACCCATATTGGCCAAAGGTGTGGCTTTCTTAGGTTCACCCCAATATTCACTCAAGTCTGCCATTTGCCACGTCTGCGAGGCATAATTGTTCGGCCGAAAACCGGCATTGAGCAATTGATTGAAATTTTTCTGCTTATGATAGTTAAATCCCAAATTCAAGAATCGACAGGTGTTGTCACCTACATTGATTGCATACACCAATCCAATTTGATCAAACGAGAGATGCGATTTACCCTTTCCATCAAATTTTTCGGCGTCTTCCAATATATTGAAACTTAACGTGGCTGCCACATCACTGCTACGATACAAAGCGATGCCGGCGGGATTGCTGCTCATGACCGAAAGATCACCTCCCAAGGCACTCATGGCACCACCCATACCCACGTAGCGGGCCGTTCCATTTAAATCTTCTTTTGAGAAGTTCTCTAATGTATAGATATCCTGTGCCCTCATGCCCATCGGAAGTAATAGGCATAAACAAAAGAGGGCAATCGTCTTTTTCAACATAAACTTATAATATTGATGGTTTATAAAATAAGTGGAGCAGATAGGCTACCCCACCATTACTATTTCTTTTAATTGTTTTATCGATTTATCGGCGTCCGCCACCGCTACGGCTGAAACCACCGCCACCACTGCGTGAAGAACCTCCTCCTGACGAGATGGTACCGCCACTGCTACGCGATGTACTGACACCTGAACCGAAACTGCTTGAACGTGACGAACTGCTCGACTGCACGGGCTGACGCTGATAGGTATTGCTCGGCGTCTGGGTTTGTGTACGGTTGGTAGTGTAGTTTCTCGTCGTTGTCGTACGATTGGTTGTTCCACCGTTACGAACGAAACCTCCGCCGGAACTGCGTAGTGTCCTCGTCGTCGTACTACCGCTTTGCGGACTCACTCTGAAACTCTTCGACAAGCCCGTATTGCTGCTGGCAAAACTGCGGCTTCCCGTTGTTCCACTATTCGTTTGCAATGAACGGTAATTGTTACCGCCTTGACGAACAAATCCACCGGCAGAACCACTTCTCACACTATTCGTAGTTGATGCGAAGTGGTCTCTTCCACCTCCGGCCATCGTATGGAATCCGGGTGCATATCCATGTCCCCAACTTGCTCCATGAAAATGATGATGAGCATAACCCCATCCGCCATAACACGGACGATTCCATCCCCAATAAACGGGATGATGCCATCCCCAATAGTGTGCTCCCCACCAAGGATCATACCAACCCCAGGTGTAGTCCCAACATGTACGATAGTACCAACGGTTGTAATACCACGGATCATAAGCATATGACCAATATGACCAACTCGGCAAGAACAGTGCCCAATTGTCATAATATACATCCCAAGTATTACCATAACAAATATCCCAATAATAAGGACTGCTAACGATTACGCCACCCGGGGTATGAAAGCGGATAATCATCTTTGAATACGAGAAATTATCCATATTATTATCTTCAACGCGACTACTCTCATCGTATGCTACAGTGTCTTCCACTTCCACAGCAGGACGTCTGCGGTTATAAGTATCCACATCGATTCTTTTCGATGGAACTGTCACATCACTATAATCGATGGTAGTAGGTTCTTCGTATTGGTAATGGGTGGTTGTTTTGCTTGGAGAAACCTTCTTCACTTCCTTCACTTCTTTAGAGGGAATGTAATAGATATCATTTTGAGCATTGACGCCCATGATACCCAGACAGAAAAGGGAGATAATTAATACATACTTCTTCATGGCTATATGTCTTTAATATGTTTCACGATTCAAAAATACGCATTTAATCAGGATTCACGGTTGTTTCATTCCTTAAATCTTATTTTAAAGACGATTATTTTCATTCTTTTAACTTCCATACGATTTAAAGTGTTCAGATTATCAAGTATAACGACAACAGCCACGAGCGCACCCCTGCGAATAAACGGTAACTATGTAGGGGCGTATCGCATACGCCCTCCACGGCGGCGAAGATGCCCATTAAACTAATGATGCGTTTTCGCTACCATCATTTCATATTCGCTCACATCAGGGCGTATGCCCTTGCGCCCCTACAGTTACTGGCGAATAATCAACCGCAACAACAGCCATGAACGAATCACCAACGAACAAATGGTAAATATGTAGGGGCGTATCGCATACGCCCTCCACAGCGGCGAACATGCCCATTAAACGATGGCGTTTTGTTCGCTGCCATCATTTCATTTCCGCCCACATCAGGGCGTATGCGATACGCCCCTACAGTTTACGGCGAATAATCAACTACCATGACGCCCTCACGGCAGCGAGGATGCCCATTAAACGATGATATTTTGTTCGCCGCCATCATTTCATGTTCGCCCACATCAGGGCGTATGCGATACGCCCCTACAGTTTTCCTATGATGCAGAAACAACTATATTCTCACATCATCATTTGCACTGTCGTTTTACCATCCAAGATGAGCTCGCAAACGGTGAACCTTCATCTGCCGGGTGTCAATGGTGCTTTCGCGATAGGGAATCATGGTTTGAAATCCGAGCAAAATACATCTGCCACCTGCGAAATGAGGGCTGCTTCTTGCGCAAAACGGCTATCGCAACCGCGATAATGAAATTGTCACTTGCGCAAACGCCCATCGCAACCGCGATAATGAAATTGTCGCTTGCGCAAACCGTCATCGCAACCGCGATAACGAAATTGTCACTCCGACACCGGTGCCTCGGCCATCGCGATGGGACTTTGCACATC
>CALZOH010000228.1 GCA_945827465.1 uncultured Prevotellaceae bacterium | reverse complement strand
CCATCGATGGTGTAAACGTTGATGTTTTCGGTAGCCTTACCGGCAACAATGGGCTTAGCGCCGTTAATCAAACCGCCTTCGAGTACGAGTACACGGTCGGTGTTACCCTCGCGAGTCTGTACCTTGGCCGGATCGATGTATCCACGCTGTCCGATGATGCTGGTTACAGCTGCACCGGTCACTGCTAATCCACCATTTGTGAGGTAACCGAATCCGCTCTTTTCGATCGTCAGACCGTCCAGAGTACCGATCAGACCATTATCTTCCGTCGCTGTAGTGCTGACGTCGTCAGGTACAAGGAAGTAGAACTCATTGAGCACTGAATTCTCTGCTGAGTACTCTTCGTAGTTACCGTATTCGAGGATGAACGGAACACCGGCTTTCACCTCTTCTTGGATGGTCAGCTCAAGGGTGGTCGTGTTGTTTTCAGGATCTGTGGTCAAACTCTTGATGGCGTAGGTCTTTACGTCGTCATTGAAGTTCATCAAAGAGGCGTCGCCGGCAGGTATGTCGAAGGGCAGCGTCTGAATGCGGATGCTGTTCTCGGCTATCAAGACACCCGGGGCAATATTGTCTACGTCTACCTCTTGGAAGGTCCAGCAAGAAGCTCCATCCAATCCGGTCGGCCATGCAACGATCACACTACCGTTCTGTTGAGCGTGAATCTGGTCTTCTGCGGCGTTAGCCTCGTCTATAGAAACCAGTTGCAGCTGTCCCTTGCCAATGTAGTCAATGCGGAACGGATACGGTTCATTCTTGGTCTTGGTGCGGTATGCGTTGCCACGACCGAGTGTAGGACCGAAATAGTGGGCAGTACCCATGTTCTGGATGCCGTAGTAGTCGGTACCTTCAATGGGAACGATTCGCCACATAGCGTACGGGTCGTCTTCGTAAGTGTTTTCACCCTCGTTATACTGACCGAAGCTGATATCGTTTTCGATGCTGGTATAGTTCAGGTAGATAGCTTGGTTAGCACAGTACGCATTCGTGCTCTTGCTGACAATGTAGTACCACTTGTTGGGCTCTACCTTGTTCATGCTCTGCATCAGCACGTCGTATGCGGCATTGATGTCGGCTACAGCCTGATTGACAGAAGCCTTGGTCGGCTGCTTGGCATCGATGGAATAGCGGGCAGCCTTGATCGTACTCAAGAAAGTCTCGACGGCTTCTTCGCTGTTGATGCAAGCAATGGCTTCAGGATCGACTTCGCACAATGAAGCGTAGTTCTTCTTGGCATTATAGAGCTTCACTAACTGAGTGGTATCAACGAAGGACTCCAAGAAGGTCTTCAAGCTACCACGAAGTTCGGAGATGTTATCCAATGTCAGATTGTACTTATTGATGTTGTCAGCAGCATCAATCAAGGCCTTCAAAGCATCGGTGGCGGCCTTTACTTCAGGATTATAGTTATACTGTACACGCTCCGGGTCAACTCCGGTGTAGATTTGGAACTCACTCAGGTTGAAATAAGGCATTCCAGTGTAAGAATTCACACGACCTGCATCCTGATTGGTGGTATGCTTCACTACAAAGCGCAAGTAACGATAGGGAGAATCCATCGTAACGAACTCTGAAGTGTACTTATACAGACCCTCGTTGGGCATGTCGGGCTCGTCAATGGTCTTGATCAAGGTCCATTCGGCGTCGTCGCTTTCAGCATCGGCATAGAGGTCAGCGTCGTTGGTAGCCAAAATATCGATGAGATTAGGTGTCTCATGGTATGAGCCACTTCTTGCGGTAAATTCAAAGAAGAAATTCTGGGCTGGATTACCCTTGAGATCCACTTGCAAGTTGTGGTAAACACCTTCGGCGGGACCTGCGCCTTCGCTATATGCACTATGGAAGAGGGTGGCAACATCGCCATCAATGAGGTTGGCAAAAGCACCTTCTTTCGGTTCCTTGGCATTACTGCTCAGCTGGCAAGCCTCATCACCGTCGGTGGCATTGGTAATAAGAGCCACCTTAGAACCCATAGCATCTACATAAGCAGCACGAGCGGAATCAAGAACGCCAACAAACTCTGCCATGCGTGCTTCACGGTCGATATACAAATCGCGTACAGCCTGAGCTGCGTTCAGCAGAGCCGTAGTATCGGCCAACTGTGCTGTCAAATTACCTATTTTATCCTCAGCTTGGGCAATGAGAGCATCCAAAGCATCACAGGCTTCCTTCATACCCGGAACGGTGAAGTATTCAGAGTTTTGTGTAGGCTCTGCATTATAGATCTGGTATTCGCTCAAAGTAAAGAACGGATAACCGGTAGCACTGTTGGTACGGTTGGAATAAGTCTTGTAGACCACCATACGCAGGTAACGATAAGGCTGATCGAAGGTAAACTTGGGCGATGTGTAGCGCTGATTAGCCGCTGTGGGGAAGCCCTTGTCGATGGTAATAATTTGAGTCCATTCAGAAGAACTGCTGGCAGGGTTGGTACCGAGTTCTTCCTGATTGGTACCATAGATGACCACGTTAGTGGGGAAATCAAGATAGGTTGACTGACGAGGTACGAAGGTAAAGTATGCCTTCTGTATCGGAGTAACCAAATCGAACTGCAGATTCAAGTTTTCATCTGTCTGGTCTGTCCATGTAGCATGGAAGTAGGTATTGATATCGCCATCGATAAGGGCTGCATAGCTTCCTTCCTTGTTAGACTTACCATTGGAACTGATCTGGCAATCTTCAGCATTGTCTTTTGCATGAAGCAGGCACGGCAAGTATTCGTTTGCTATATCGCGTGCAGCCTTGGCCTGCTCAACATAAGGTTTCAACTGGTGGGCCACGTATGCCTTGGGACCCTCATCCACCATTTTGGCAATAGCATCTTCGTCAACAACATGATGAATGAACCAAGACGAACAGCTATTGGGACCACCGTCCCAAGTTACGATACGTCCCTCAAGACCATTTCCACTGAGGTGGTCCTTAGTATGATAGGCCATGGGGTTGAGTTGGTTGGCAATATTCCACTGACCGTAGTAGATCGGTGTAAACATCTGCGGTGTGATAGCCTCGGCACTCATCGGCACGAGGGCGCTCTGACCGGGGATCGTGTTAATGTATTCGCCTGTAAAGACGCTCTGAATCACATAAGCAGTGTCACCCGAACAAGTCACCTTAAAGAGTTGAGCAGCATCGTTCGGATTATAGTCGGTCCATGCAAGTTCACCATTACTATTCAGGGTCATTGCCTTACGTACACCCTGATTGGCTTCAAACTGCGGAAAAGCATTGATGAAATTATAGTAACCATCTGTGATGGGATTCACCTGAGCAACCAATGCACTCTGTTTTTCGAGTATTTCATTGCGGGCAGCAATGTAATCTTCATCACTACCACCTCCATTAATAGCCAAATTCTGCGCACGCGTAAGGGCGTCCTCGTAATCAGTCTTATACTTTTCAAGCACGTCGGGGCTGAAATAACCGGGTTCTGTTCCCTCCAAGTAGCCTTCATGGAAAGCCAAAAGACTATCCACCGTGTTAGACAGCATTAACTGGTAATTGACAGGAAGACGAACCTCCTCATACAATGCAGACACCTCTTCTGCAGTAAGCGCATGACCATAAATACGAGCGATCGCAATCTCTCCTGTCCATCCTGTGTTGGCCACAGTAGCCGAATTGGGGTCACCACCAATGGCAAACCAGGTACAACCTTCCGAAGGGAACTTGAACTCACCGGATGCATCGACTTCGCCCTTAAACTCTCCATCCACATAAATGGAGGACTTTCCTGTCTCTTTGTTCCAAATACCCACTACATGGTAGAAAGTTCTCGGAGCAGGAACTACACCACTGGTTGTCCAACGATAGGCACCACCGATGTGAGGTAGAAAGGAGAACTCATGTGTTTCCTTCTTTAACAAGAAACCAGTTCCACCGCCCTGATGTCCGGAGAAGGGCTTGTATTCAGAAGTAGGGTGTCCAATTTGTTGTACTCATTTTTAAGCAGAAAGTATATTTCTGCG
>CALZOH010000227.1 GCA_945827465.1 uncultured Prevotellaceae bacterium | reverse complement strand
ATTCCTCTACGTCTCGTGGGCTCGGAGATGTGTATAAGAGACAGAGAAGGAGGAACGCGTATTTTCGGATACCACGATGTCGGTCTATAAACAAAAAATGACGATTCACGGCATCGGTTTTGAGAGCAATCAGGAGATGACTAAATACACCATCCTGCATCCCACCGGCATCATTCCTGTCAAGGATTAATTACACAAAGGGGTCAGACCGAGGCCACTGAAAAAGTCCCGATTCTATATGAATTTTTGAGACTTAGAAGATACAAACGGCCTATCTGCGGGGATGTTCCGTAGAAAGCAATCTTTGAAATAATGTTGTAAAAAAGTGATGAAAGAAGCCTCAGGTGGTCTTATGAGGTCTACCGAGGGTGAAAATTGAGGGCGCTAAGTGCGAATCCCCGCTTATTATATCAAACGGAGCATTCGCTCAAGATTGCAGGTAAAGATAGAAATAGCACTCTGCAGTTGCATGCGTTGCAGACCATACGATTCGGCTTTGCCGTATCCGTAACACGTCTTCAGTTCGCCATTTTTGGCCTCAATTTGATACCGTTGGCGGTACAATCCCTTAAACTCATCCGTGTTTTGGAAGGCCCGATGCTCCTTGTGGGTGTCCTTCTCGATGGTGACTGAGTAGGTTTTTTGCTTGCCTCCACTATAGCATCCTTCACGCAATGGACAGGTCTTACATTTCTCGACATCAAAGTAAAACACAACGCGGTTATTCGTGTATTTCTTACCCTTGTAATATTGGAAGGATTTAACGTTTGATTTTCGCAGCGCTTGATGTCCCTGAGGACAAACCATCAGATTACTATCCTTATTAAGGAAGAAGCCCTTGTCGTCTTTACGCGTGCCATCACTGATAATAGGATGGAGTTTGGAGTAGAGTTTGATATCCTTTTCTTTGCACATTTCCAGGTTGTCTGTTGCCGAGTAAGCCGTGTCACCAATGACCGCATTTACCTCAACGCCGGCAGTCTCAGTCTGCTCAATGAGTTCTTGCAACTGAGGTCCATCAGCCACCAAAGCGTTGGTTACCACACCCGCAGTAATAAGGCGCGAATCCTTGTCCATTGCCAAGTGAGTCTTGTAGCCGTTAAAGGTGTGCGTGGGACTTTTATGGCCAATGCGTGCATCCTTATCAAGCGCTATCTCACCATCGTATTCCAAATCTTCCAGACTTTCAACTATGTTGTTGATGCGCTCTTGGATGGCCAGAAAGCTGTCGAGTTCCTTATGGCTGCGCAGATACTCAATCAGCTGCAAGCAGTACTCAACCTCTATCTGTAAATCATTGTCAGGATTATTCCGTTTAGGCATGTCCGGGAAGTAGGTATCCTTATCAATATCCCGCATCGCGTTTGCTAAGTTCTTTTGCTGCATACGTAACACTTCTATCGGCTTATGCATGCCATAGCAGGCGTTGGTATGAGTGGAATCAACAATGATATATCCCGAGAGCATGATGCCATGCGCTTTGGCTATCTCTATGGTCTTGGCTATCAGTTTCTGGAGCAGGTCAGCATCTGTTAAACGCAGCCGTCTGAACTTGGTCAAACTGCTTGGGTCAATCAGATGTGTCTCTTCCGGCACCAAGTCTAAGAAGTATTTAAACGACAAATCGTAAAGCGTGTGCTTCACGAGATCCTCATCCGACAATTTGGTCTTCATCTTAAGGATAAGATATTTGAACATCATTATCGGGTCAATGGCCGTACGACCATTGTCAAGGCAATACTTATTGGCCAGTTCCTCATAAATGAAACCGAAGTCGCACAAATCTTTCATGCGACGGAGCACATTGTCCTTAGGCACCAACATGTCATACAGATGACTGTAAGGACTGAGCGGCATTTCTTGTTGCGGATTGAGCATATGCTTCTGATTTTTGCGCAAAGTTACGAAAAATCACTGATATATGCAAGTTTTTCGGCAACTATTTTCCACTTTTTTTACAACATTTCAAAGACCGATTTCGAAGGAATCAGTTCTCCTTCAGCAACCACCATTCGCACTCCACTTTTTCAGTGGCCTCGGACAGACCCCTTTGTGTAATTATTTGTAATATTGAACACCCGCTTCCCTGATAAGCGTTAAAATTTCTAATTTTTACGGTGTAAAATGGCCTTTCTTCTGCTTTTGCTTGCGAGATTCAATATTTTATTGTATCTTTGCAAGCGGAAAACAATCAATCCGTACAAGTATGGCACGAAAACCCCGAGAAATTAGTCCTATTGGCGTGTATCACGTGATGCTCAGAGGTATCAATAAACAACGCATCTTTGAGTGGGCCGAAGATTATCAGGAGTTCTATAAACTCGTCCATCAAACCCTTACTACTGATACCACTGGCAATTTAGTGAAGCATCCCAATTTTGAATTGTATGCCTATTGCCTAATGGATAATCATGTGCATTTACTTCTGCGAGTTAAAGCCGCTCCACTTGCTACAATTATCAAACGAATAGCCACCGGCTATGCGCTATATTTCAACCGAAAGTATGATCGGGTTGGGCATTTGTTTCAAGATAGATTTAGGAGTGAGCCATGTAATGATGCCAAGTATTTTCTCACGTTGCTTGATTACATCCATAATAATCCGGTAAAGGGCGGATGTTGCGTTTCTCCATTGGATTATTCCAATTGCAGTTATGCGGAATTAGTTAAGCGGAAAGATGAGGACAGATTGTGCGTTATTCCTAAAGATTTTCCCGGATTATCGGATGCTGAAATCCTCAGATGGCTTCGCGAGATGCCCATTCAAGATAGTGATTCTGTTCAGGAAAATGAAGCTTCAGCCGATACGCAAGAGCGCGTGCTGAAAGAGTCGGCTCGTCAGGAAAGATCGCTTGAGCTAATGTGTAATTTTGGCGAACGATCAGCAGAAGTGGATAAGATGATTGTAGATGAGTTGCTGAAAATAACAGGGTGCAATACGATTTCAGAGTTTCAGCAATTAGATAAGAAACGGATGCGTTCGGCATTAGCGATAGTGAGAGATGCGGGAGTGAGCATCCGTCGTTTAAGCCGCTTGAGCGGCATTTCAGAGGGTATCATTCGCAATTGCAAGAATCCCGCTCACCTTCTTCCCTTAGCACAATAAATACACAATGGGGACAGTCCCCTTTGTGTAATTATTTGTGCTTTTGCATCTCGATTACACCATGTGCCCTCATAATCACATCGATTGCCCCTGCACGAAGGATTGTCCACGGCACGGAATATGTTGTGCTTGCGTGGCGCATCATAAGCAGAAAGGTACCAAGTTGCCGGCTTGCCTGCGTGAGGTAGAGTGGAAAAACGAATAATATGCTTCAGCAGAATACCTATATATTTACAAAAATCGGTAGTTTGGGGTCAACCCTAATTGGTAGTTTTTGCAGCCACCATTCAATCCTGCGTGTGATGTCCGAATTGCTCTTGTTCGTTATGTCAGTTTCTCCCATTCCCAACCCCAAAGTGTAAAGTGTAAAGTGTAAAGTCGAAGCGATTTCACTTTGCACATGTCCCGAAAAATGTTAAGTGTTAAGTGTTAACTCGATGCGATTTCACTTTGCACATGTACGTTTTCGTATTCTAAAAAAAGCGACTTTGCGAACCCACCTTAAAAATTGACAACGAGCATGTTACTGCAATCCCCAAAACATTGCAGTAATGACTCTTAGTCTGTCCATGGTAAACGATAATAGTCTCAAAATTTTCGAAAATTTGCATTCCTTCCAAAAATTCTTCGTACCTTAAATTCCGCGAGGGAACGAGTAATAGGCCATTGGCCGTTGTTAATTTTGAGAAATCGAGCTTGCTCGTTGTTCTTTAATAGTTTGTTATCTCAAAATTTCTTCGTACCTTTCTTATCTTCGCTTTTGCTCCGAACGATCTGCTCCTGAGGAGACTGTGCTTATCTTCGCTTTGCTCCGAACGATCTGCTCCTGAGGAGACTGTGCTTATCTTCGCTTCGCTCCGAACGATCTGCTCCAGAGGAGACTGTGCATTCCGCG
>CALZOH010000226.1 GCA_945827465.1 uncultured Prevotellaceae bacterium | reverse complement strand
TCCGTCGGAAGAAGAAATTGAGTGCAGAACCGGAGATGCCCGAAATTCAGCAGACTGAGTCATCGGCCGGCGAAGCCATCGTAAAGCCGAAGGCGAATCAGGCAGAGGACGCATCGTTGACATCCAGCCTTGCGGACAGCAGGAATCTTCCACCTTTGATTTACGACCCGGTCACCGGAGTGGGCTTGCAAGACGGTTTGTGCCCAATCGTCCATTCGTATATTTCTTCATGACGGGCAATGGAGTAGGGTGATCATCAACATGCCATTTTCGTCCACATTTGTGGGTGGAAATATCATGTTGCATTGATTCATTGATTGTTGTGTTGTCAATCAAAAAAAATGTAGGGGCGTATCGCATACGCCCTTCATATGAGGGAACATGTTCCGTCAAACGAAAGTTTAATGAGTAGGAATGATATTGGTGTATTCGCCGCCATCATTTCAATTTCGCCCACATCGGGCGTATGCGATACACCCTACGGTTCCTGCAGGTGGGAAAACGGGACTTAAAAGTCTACGGCCAGTTTTACATTGAGTTGTCGGCCTGTAAGATAATTGGGAATGGCGTAACGATTGTTGGTGATGTCAGTTATCCAATAGTAGGAGTTGACATTGTTGATGTCTAAGAGATTGAAGACATCCAATCCCACCCAAATGTTTTTAGCGGCTTTGGTGATGAAATTTCTGGCCTGGTCTTCTTCTTTGTTGTAAAGACGATAGCTCATGCCGATGTCGACGCGCCGATAAGCCGGTGCACGGAAGGGGCGTTCGTCCATCTTGCCGTGAGGGATGCCGAATGGGAGTCCGTCAGCAAAGGCAGCTTTTAGGGTCATCTTCCAGCGCGTGGTGTTGGGGAAGAAGTCGGTGAAGAATAGGCTGATGTTGTATCGCTGGTCGGTAGGACGTGGAATGCTGCGACCTAAAATAGTTTCTTTGGTCGACATGAGCGACAGCGTGATCCAGGAGTCGGCTCCCGGTACAAATTCTCCAAACAATTTGAAGTCTATGCCGGCTGCGTAACCCTTGCCGAGATTCTCTCCGTAATAGACAACTCGAATGTTGTTGATGTTGTATGGAATGAGGTTGTTCAGATATTTGTAGTACATTTCAGACGAGAACAAGAAGGGGCGATTCCACAGACGGAACTGATAATCGGCTCCAAGCAAGAAGTGGATGGAGCGTTGTGACTTGATGTTTTTATTGAGCATCACCACGGTATTGCCGTTGGTGGTGACGGTGTCGCGGAGTTCTTTGTAGAAGGGGGATTGATAATATACGCCGGTAGCAAAACGGAAGGTGTAGTTTTCGTTGAATGAAGGTATCCAGCCTAATGAAACTCTCGGACTGAAGAGCCATTCCTTGTTCCAATTCCAATAGGTGGTTCTGAATCCATATTTTAAGGTGTAGAGTCCGCTCTTATGGTGCATTCTCCAAGTATCTTGTGCGTAGTACTCCATGCGTTGGGTGCTTAACTCGGTCTTTGCCCGTAGGCTGTAGATGAGGTTCAGTGCGTCAGATTGGTGCGGCATCGAGTAGTCGGAAGAGTCGCGCATTTCCCATTCGGTGGCATTCTCTTTGATTTTCTCTATTTTGTAAGTGATGGCCGTTTGCAGCTCGTGGTTTTTATGGCGGGTATTGAAGCGCAACCCGGTGTTGGCCACTTGAGCGGTGAGGAAGTTGCGGGCGTGTTCCATGTAGCTGCCTACGCCCAATTGTTCTTGTGACGTGGCTTCGTTCAGCCAATATTCGCCACTGATGTCATAGGTTTCTTGTTCCTTGGTGGAGTAGATGGATGAAAGCAGTGCGAGGGAAGTATTTTTACCAAAAAGGTGCGATAGAGAAAGTGAGCCGTAGAGGGTGCGGAACAGATCTTTTTCCTTTCCGTCGAAATAAACTTTGAAACTCTTGGCGTCGTTGATGGTGCCAAACTTGGTCTCGCGGTCTTCGGGGTAGAAATTGTAGCGGTTGTTGGATACGTAGCCAATGAAATCAAGTGTCCAACGAGGATGAAAGTTCCAACTGGTGTAGTTTTGGTAGTCGACAAAGTCGGGGCGGTATTCGCCGTTGGTGTCGGTGGTTCCAAGTAAGTGACGAGTGGTTTTGTAGCGAACGGCATTCATCATAGAAAAGTTCTTGTTGCCGAAACCTACATAGGTGTCGGCGCCTAACAAGTTGATACCTACCGAGCCTTCAAATTCCTTGGGGCGTTTGTAGGTGATGTCAAGCACGGAAGACATTTTGTCTCCATACATGGCGGGGAAACCGCCGGCTGAAAAAGAGATGTCTTTTACCATGTTGCTATTGATGATGCTTAATCCTTCCTGCTGGCCGGAGCGTACCAACATAGGACGATAAACTTCCATCCCGTTGAGGTAGACAACGTTTTCGTCGAAACTTCCGCCGCGAACATTGTATTGGGAACTCAATTCATTATGGGTACTTACGCCCATTTCGGTGGCAATGAGTTCTTCCACGCCATTTCCGGTCGTGGAAGGCATGGATTTGGAATTTGACGGATTCAGCTTTTTCATCGCGTCAGTTTGGCGTCGATATGCTTTGACCGTTGCTTCGTCGAGTACTTTTCCCAACGAAAGCAACTTCATATCAACTCTGATAGAGTCGGCTGAAGGGTTTTGCAACACCTGTTTGCGTGTGCGGTAACCAATCATGGAGTAGACGAGTACAACGCTATCTTTAGCTTCGCAGTGGAGAGAGTATTTTCCTTGCAGGTTGCAGAGGGCTGCACTGGTTTGGTTCTCCACTCTGACCATTGCTAACTCTATCGGGCTACCCGTTTCGTCACTGACGATGCCATAGATTTTGATGTTCTTGCTCTTGCCGTTAAGAGGTAGTAATAAAAGCAGAAACATCCATATGAGCAGGCGTGTATGATTGTGTTTGCTTGGTTTCATTATGTACATAACGCAAAAAGTAAAGAAAAAGTGTGCGGCTATACCTTTAATATAAATATAAGGGGGGCGTCCGCCTTTAACTGAGGTGAATGTCTTCTGCGCTGATGTAATGGTGGTGAACAGCATAAATGACCAGTTTGGTTGCCGAATGAGCTTGAGTCTTGGTCATGATGTTCTTGCGATGTGAAAGTACGGTGGAAAGGCTGATGTGGAGTTCTTCGGCAATTTCTTTGCTCGATTTTCCCTTGGCAATGTCTTTGAGAATTTCAATTTCGCGCGGAGTCAAGAGGGATTCCTTCTTCTCTTCGTGTTCTTGTAGCTCGCGTGCGATGTTGGGTGGAAAATGTTCTCGGTCGTGGTGGACCATTTGTTCCAGAATTAGAAATTGCTTAAGCAGTTCCTGCATGTCCACGTTGATCTTGATGTGGTGAAAAGGAGGGCAGGGAGTGTTGCTGCGTGTGAGAACAATGGTTTTGCGGACCATGGTTTTGAAAAAGTCCGGGTGGAGTTTCAGTAATTCCTCAAAAACGAAGTAGTGAAAATACTCTTGCTGCTCCATATCTACTATAGGAGGAGTGGGGAGCATCTCGATGTGTGCAAAGGGAATGATTTTCTCTAAAAGTCCTTGCAGTCCGATATTCTCCAAAACATGCTGGCCGATGATGGCAATCTTGGGATGATGTTGCATAGATGATGCTAAAATAATCGACCGCAAAATTAGGATTAATAATCAAGAAAGCAGTAAAGGAACAAGAAAAGTCTGTGATGAAAATGTGGAGGCAAATAAAAAAAGTGGCATTTATTTTGTCGGAACCAAAAATAGTACTAATTTTGCATCGCATTTGGAGAAATGCTTTAGGCGGAAATAGCTCAGTTGGTAGAGCACAACCTTGCCAAGGTTGGGGTCGCGGGTCCGAGTCCCGTTTTCCGCTCAAATAGCCCAGGTGGCGGAATGGTAGACGCGCACGTTTCAGGTGCGTGTGTCGAAAGATGTGCAGGTTCGAGTCCTGTTCTGGGCACGTTCTTTAAAATTCTGAAATTATTGGAGAGATGGCGGAATTGGTAGACGCGCTACTTTGAGGGGGTAGTGACACTATGTCGTGGGAGTTCGAGTCTCCTTCTCTTCACAACCAAATTGCGGAA
>CALZOH010000225.1 GCA_945827465.1 uncultured Prevotellaceae bacterium | reverse complement strand
AGGGCGTATGCGATACGCCCCTACACCCGTTCGATTAAAAACGATGCTTTATTGGTTTGCGTGTTGGTTCCATTTTCGCCCACATCAGGGCGTATGCGATACGCCCCTACACCTGTTCGTTTGAAATCTTGGCGATATTGGTTTGTGTGTCGGTTTCGTTTTCGCTCATTTCAGGGCGTATGCGATACGCCCCTACAGTTGTTCGGTTGTTTTTGGGGCTGAATACGGTTAATCATTACCCCTGTTCTATGGGGGTACATACAAAAAAAACTGCCTACTACGTCTCAACGACGCCTTGGCAGAAAAGAATTTAAAACTTTAAAAAATGATAAATAAATTAATTGTATTCAGATCGGAACCGGATGGACTGCGTTTCGTCGTCCATCGAGTCGATGATGGCTATCGACTCTAAGTGGTATCCTTCGCTACGGAGGAGATCACCACCCGGTTGTTGGCCTTTTTCGATGGCGATGCCGATGCCTACCACTTCACCCCCGGCCTGATGAACCAGGTTGATGAGTGCCATGCAGGCTTGACCATCTGCTAAGAAGTCGTCCACGATGAGTACGCGGTCTGTGTCGCTCAGGTAAGGGCGCGATACGAAGACTTGATTGTGGCGTTGATGGGTGAACGAATAGGCTTCGGCCATGTATTTGTCGTCGGTAGAGTTTGTAGTCTGACTTTTCTTGGCAAACACCACGGGCACATCGTAGAGGTGGCCGACCATCGTAGCGATGGCAATGCCACTGGCCTCGATGGTGAGAATCTTGTTGATGGTTTCACCCCGGAAACGCCGCTTCAGTTCGTAGGCTATCTGACGAATGATGTCGATGTCGATCTGATGGTTCAGAAAGTTATCAACCTTGAGCAGGTTTCCTGCTTTGATGATTCCGTCCGTAATGATCTTTTCTTCTAAGAAATTCATCTCTCAAACAGTTTGTAACGAATTAAGTGCAAATATAAAGTTTATTTCGGAATTGTTCAAACAAAACCGACTTTAGTTTCGCCTTGGTCTCGTCGGCTGTCGTTTGAGGCTGACCTTATAAAAAAAACTCCCCCGAAACCGGGGGAGCAAAAAACATTCAAAATATGAAAGAAAGCGATTCCTATCTTACAGGAGATCGTGAACTTCCTTAATCATGGCCTGAGCCAATGCTTCAGACTCGGCCTCGGTGGCAGCTTCGGTGTAAATGCGGATGATGGGCTCGGTGTTGCTCTTGCGCAAGTGTACCCATTTGTCGGGGAAGTCGATCTTGACACCGTCGATATCGGTGATTTGTTCTCCTTGATGGGCTTCCTTCACCTTTACCAGCAACGCATCAACGTCGACGGAGGGATCCAGGTCGATGCGATTCTTTGAAATGACATAATTCGGCAGTGATGCACGCAACTGACTGGTTGTACAGCCTTTCTTTGCCAGGTAAGTCAGGATGAGAGCGATGCCAACCAAGGCGTCACGGCCGCAGTGGGCCTCGGGGTAGATGACGCCGCCGTTGCCTTCACCTCCGATTACGGCCGACACTTCCTTCATCTTGGTCACGACGTTGACTTCTCCGACAGCGGCCGGGTAGTATTCACATCCGTACTTGCGTGTTACGTCGCGTAGTGCACGCGTAGAGCTCAGGTTCGACACGGTGTTGCCCTTCGTGTGCTGGAGGATGTAATCTGCTACGGTCACTAATGTATATTCTTCTCCGTACATTTCACCGTTTTCGCAGAAGAGAGCAAGACGATCAACGTCCGGATCGACTACGAATCCGATGTCATGCTGACCCTTTTTCATGAGTTCCTTGAGCGCTCCAAGGTTTTTCTCGAGTGGTTCCGGGTTGTGTTGGAAGTCGCCGGTGGGTTCGAGATAAAGACCCGTGACCTGTTCTACACCGAGCTGCTCGAGCAACTTGGGCAAGATCACGCCGCCAACGGAGTTTACAGTGTCGATAGCCACCTTGAAATGGGCCTTTCGGATGGCTTCGACGTCGACCAACTTCAGGGCCAGCACCATATCGATGTGTTTCTGGTCGAATGTGAAGTCTTCCTTGTACGTACCGATGTGGTCGACGTCGGCATAGTCAAAGTTTGTCTCGTCTTCGGCCAGGGCGATCACTTCATTGGCTTCGTCCTTATTCAGAAATTCGCCGTTCTCATTCAACATCTTGAGCGCATTCCACTGGCGTGGATTGTGACTGGCCGTGAGGATGAGTCCGCCACAGGCGTTTGACATGGTTACAGCCAATTCAGTGGTCGGAGTCGAGGCCAAACCGATGTTGAGCACGTCGTATCCTAAGCCGAGAAGGGTTCCACAAACTACGTGCGAGACCATCTCACCCGAGATGCGAGCGTCGCGGCCCACTACTATAAGGTTGCTTGGTAAGGAACAAGAGCGTTTACGCTGTATGGCGTAGGCAGTAACAAAGCGTACAATGTCAAGCGGATTCAGCGTATCGCCTGTCTTGCCACCGATGGTACCCCGGAAACCGGAGATTGTTTTGATTAATGTCATGATTTATGGATTTAAATTAGAGATTTCGAGTTGAAGTTGCTGGAGAGAACGGTTCAGAAGGGTGGAATCTGCCGCCGGTTGTGTCAGCCACTTTTCATCGGACGAACCGTTTTCAAAGAATCCTCCCGTCTGTAACAAGAACGCATTGGGCAAAGCGGAGGCCGCATAGTCCAGACGCGTGCCCCGACGACCCGTTTCGTCGCAAAGGAAGCCGGCTTCACTGACATGAAGCCAGCTGTCGGGCTCTGTACCGCGCACCCAGACGTTGTGGATTTCGAGCGAACGACGCAGGAATCCGGTCTCAGGATCGGCGTTTTCGACAAAAGCACCCAAACTGGTGAGCAAATACTCGGTGGAATGACGCCGAACGGTGCCGAGTGACTGCCAGGTATGGGTTGAAGGCTGATAGAAATAGGCTGTATAGTCCGTGGTGATGGCGTCGGGATGGACGGCATGAAGGAGGAAGCGGTAGAGAGAATCGGCCTTCCAGGTGTAAGGGAAGGTGAGCATGGCCATGCGCGAGGCTGAACGGTCCTTCATCGGGGCGAGTGAGGAGATGCCGCGACTGATGACCTTGACCGGTTGTTCCACGACATCGTCGTCAGCCCGGTCGGGATCTAACACGCCGGTGACGGTGAAGGAAAGGAAACGCCCCCGAACGGGATGGTTTTGCAGCGACAAGAAACCGCCGTCGAAGTTCAAGACACAGAAATTAGAACCGGGATGGTCGCAACCCCGAGGCACCCGGGCTTCGGCGTAGGCCCATTCGGCATCGTCACAGGCCTGAGTGTCGAAAAACAAGTTGACCAAGGCACCGCGGCGACCGTAGTAGGCATCGTATTTCTTGCGTACAAAGATGGGTTTCTCCTTCAAACCCGACAAAACGAGGTCGCTGATAGCGGCATACGAAGGCCGAACGGCCCCGGTGAGGCTGACGTCGACGCGAAGATAGCCCGGAGAAGAGACGTTGAACTCCCCTACCTCAACGCGTTCGAGCTTGGACGAAGCCACTCGGGCCAGGTAAGACTTGGAACCGGCGGTGACACGAATCTGGGCGTTGCCCAATGCGTTGAACGACAAGCGCGGTGTGGAGGCATACGGGATGTAGACGAAGAAGGAGGCGATGGTGACGGAGTCGTTTTTGAGCACGACACCCGAGGGAGTGATGCGCGACACGGAGAAATCGGTGCGGCTCTCCTTGCGCGCCGGCGCAGAACACGTAGCGCCGGCAGGATGACGCGTGATGTAACAGTTTCCTTTTGCCGGAATGACCCATTCCTCGGGAACGAACTGCGCATGGCAGAAGCCGCTACAGAGAAGAGTCAGTAGCAGCAGAAGCCAAAAACGACGTTGCAGGACATTCATGAGGAAAGGAATCGAAGGCGGTGATATTCCGAACGAGGGAATAATGAGGTTCACGCAAAGGCCGGAGGCTTAGGGACGGGCCACGACCTTGAAACGCTTGGAGAGCGTCACGTAGCCGCAGAGGGGAGTATATTCATACTTCACTGTGCCACCGTTGATTTCGACCACGGTAGCGCTATTGCCCGAACGTCCGGAGATTTTGTACTTACCGGTAAAGGTCAG
>CALZOH010000224.1 GCA_945827465.1 uncultured Prevotellaceae bacterium | reverse complement strand
CACCCATCTATTTTCAATGCAAAATCACCATGCAAAATGTCCACGTGACCGTAATCTATTTTCTGATTTCATTCATGGTAGTGAAAGTCAGCGGACAAGAAGGAAAAAAAGGCACCAATGAGTTCCGATTTACTACTTCTTATGATTTTGGATTGAAAAAAGGTGTTGGAGGTATGCTAAATTTCAATCCTGAGTTCGGACATTACATTAGCGACTACCTTTTTTTAGGAGCGGGTTCTGGTATATCTGTAGATGACAAATTTAGCTCTGTAACAATCCCTATTTTTGGGCATGCAGAAGTAAACTTTCCATCAAAAGGAGTCACTCCTTATGTCTCTTTAAAAGTTGGATATGATGTATCAACAGAAGGAAACACAAATTGCGTAAGAATCAATCCTTCATTTGGAATTAAAGTGCCGTTATCTGAGAAAACGGATTTGTCACTCGGCTGTGGATATACAAGGACCATTGCTGATGGAGTTGGAGCAGACTTTGCCGGATTTAATGTCGGAATAAACTTTGACACGAAAGGTAGAGGTTGGTCAAACTTTGTTAAAACATGGAGATATTCAGCTGAAATAGAAACGTACACTCCAGTCAGCTACACAGATTCATATGATAATGAATCAAGAAGGAAGTTATCCAACCTTTACGGCATCAGATTCAATGTACTTGCCCCTATTTGCAACAACCTATTCGTAGGTCCAAGCCTTGGCGTGGGACGTTTCACCGAAAAACATAAAGAACATAAAGGATGGTCAACTGGTACTTCTGAAGTATATTGCAAATTTATGCTTCGTACAAAATATAATTTCAAGCAATTTATGGTAGCTGATAAATTATATCCATTTGCTCAAGCAGATTTAGGTTTCGCAGATTATTCAGGGTTTGACGAATTATATTTTTCAGTCAATCCATCAGCGGGAGTCGCATATTCAACCTCCGAACATAGCGCAATTTATTTGTCTGTAGGTTATTCAACGATTAAACAATATGAAAATAGTAACGGAGATTTCAGAATAGCTATTGGTTATCAATTCTAATATCACTTGACTCAATATGAGTGATATAATTCACATGGCTCATTAGAAATTCTTTTCTGAGAGCAAATTTCGTCAAACGAACTCTAAATATGAAAGAATGTGAACACGATTTCATAGAATGAGTTCGTTTGATGCTTTCATAATCATCTACAAATCCATACCGGACGCTTTGTTATTTTGTTTAAATTTGTGCCGTATAACAATTATCCAATTATTACAGTCATGATTAAACACATTTTCAAAGTACTACCCATCGTAGCATTGGTATTCACAGCATTTGCATTTGTTGCATGCAGCAGTGATGATGACAACGACGTTCCACCTCAGAAAGAAACTCTGAAATCACTTGAAGCCGGCTTCCGAGCTTCACTTTCGAGCAACCTCTTTGAGTACTTTAACGTGGAAGCCACTATCACTAACAAAACAACCGGCGAGAGCAGAAAGGAAGTTCTCAAGAGTTCAACAGCTGAAACTTCGCGCTTTACAGCGACCACTCTGCCACAAACCTACACACTGCAATATCATTTTACGAAAAAGGCCGATGCACCGGCTACCGTTTCGTTCAAAGAGATTGCCGTATCATGCAAAGGCATCTATTCTTACACTGGCAGCAAAGGATCGTTCATCACCAACCGACTCTACAATGCTTCCGGCCTCACCTATAGACTTGAAGGTATTGAAGATGTTCCCATTGACGACGTCCTTGAGGTATTGAACGGTGGAACATTTGAATACTCCTTGAGCGAGAAAGACGTATTGTTTGAATAGCCACCTACTCAAACAACCGCAGCATAAAAACCGTTAAGGGAATTTCTCGCCTTCTTTCATCAATCTGGATTAGTACGGAACGGTACAAGAGGAAGCCCTTGACGGTTTTTCAGATTACCCGGCAGATAATCTTGAAATCCATAACACACATTCTTAGGTTTTGAGACTTTATCACTCGTAACGACAATGGTATTCCCTTCCAAACGGGCCTGCGCCGGATGGTAGATGTTGTCGCTGCCGCAAACCTCAAAACCGCGAATGGTATCATTGGGCAGAAAACCACCGGCCAAGTTGTCGAACGAAAGAATTGCCCGCTTACCACTTACCTTCATACTTTTCCAACGTGTGTACAAGCACTTCTCGTTTTTAACGGCATAAACCTTACCAAGTGCCAAAGCTGCCAATCGCTCACCTACAGCCTGCTTATTAGAAGGATGTATCACCTCAGCCTCAGCAGGCGGTACCAAATCATGGGTTGACACCATCCAGCAAAAAGGTAATGCATCGGTCACCTTCCATTGCGCCTCACGAAGACGCGGTCCGCGATTGCGCGCCAAACCCACATTGCGATAAGGCGCAAGTTCTACAAAGAGAAAAGGTAGCTTATTGTTTTTCCACAACCCTCTCCACGACTGAATCAAGTCCGTGAGTCTTTGAGCGTAGCGGTCATAGGTAGCTACATCAGATTCTCCTTGATACCACAGGAAACCACGTATCGTATAACCCACCAAGGGATGTATCATTCCATTATACATTACCATTGGACGTGCCGAAGGTATGATCATTTCCAAAAAATCCTGGCTCAGGTTCATTTTGGGATAAGTCGACAATAATTCGCGGGGCATCCACGCCTCCACATGCGTGCCGCCGGCTGCACAGGCGATGACACCCACAGGACATTTGAAATGTTCCACCAAACGAATGGCAAAATAATAGCCCACCGCGCTAAAGTTGGCAGCCGTTGACGGCGTACAAGAGTGCCATGACAGGCCTTCAGCTTGTGTTTGCTCTACATAAGACGATTTTACCGGCACAGTAACCAAGCGCAAACGGCTGCGAAAAGAGCCCGACTGACTGATGGCTTCAGAAGAATGAGCCACGGGATATTTCTCCCAACCACACAAAGGCATTTCCATATTGCTTTGACCCGAAGCCAACCATACTTCACCTATCATGACGCCCTTGATAGTCTTCTCTTCACCATCCGAGAAAACAATTTGATGGCTATCGAAACTGCCGGCCGGCGTTTCTACTTGCATTTCCCACCGTCCTCCGGCATCACTCTGACACACTATCTCACGCTGTAGCCACGAACAACGTGCGGTAACACGAGTCTGGGAACGAGCTGTACCCCATAGTCGCACCTTCGATTTTTGTTGAAGCACCATACTATCAGCAATCAACGGAGTCGGAATTACTTCGCCCCAACAAATCGCAAAAGGAAGAAAGAAGAGAGTAAACAGGGAAAAGAGCGTTTTCATATACACAAATAGGAATGATTACAGAATTTTCATGAGCGCATAACCTGCCAGCACCATCAGGAATCCGCCTACAAGACTACCGGCCAAATAAATCAACATCGAAAAAGAAGCATCAGCCTTTATCAAGCCTACGTTCTCGTTCATGAACGTGGAAAAGGTAGTAAAACCACCGCAGAAACCTACAGCGAGAAACATGCGCAAATTCACGGACATACCGCCAAAGCGCTCAGCATAACCGGACAAAAGTCCAATAAAGAGACAACCGACCAGATTGACGGTCAGCGTGCCCCAAGGCAACGCCCACCAACTGCTGCGTTGACACAACAACGACACGATATAGCGCGCCATACCGCCCAAACAACTACCCAAACCAACCAGCAGAAGGTTTTTAAAAACAGAAGAAACCATATTCGATGAGTATAACCTACGATGATTACTGCAAAATTACCAAAAGTAATCATTTTAAGCCCAATCTGTCATTAGCGATATGATCATTTGCACAGAATAGTTTAATTGGCGATGTGGTTTCATCTTCTTCATTTTGCAAATTCGCTCACGTGGAGGGCGTATGCGATACGCCCCTACAGTTGCCTGCGAAAAACAAAATTTAATGACATCGACAATGAACGAATCACCAACGAACAAATGGTAAATATGTAGGGGCGAATAATCAACTACCATGACGCCCTTGCGCCCCTACGATTTTCTCGTGACGTAGGAACAATTGTATTCTTACATCTTGATTTGCGCGATTGTTTTACCATCCAAGATGAGTTCGCAAACGGTGAACCTTCATCTGCCGGGTGTCAATGGTGCTTTCGCGATAGGGAATCATGGTTTGAAATCCGAGCAAAATACATCTGCCACCTGCGAAATGAGGGCTGCTTCTTGCGCAAAACGGCTATCGCAACCGCGATAATGAAATTGTCACTTGCGCAAAC
>CALZOH010000223.1 GCA_945827465.1 uncultured Prevotellaceae bacterium | reverse complement strand
AACGTGTTATACTACTATTTTGTTGTAGTCTGACACAGTTTATTTTACACTCTCCGCCCATCATGTTCTATCGAATCATCTGAAGCTACTTTTACGATTGCACCCGTTGGAATAAAGGTAAGTAATTCTCCTATTTTGATTCCACACATACTGAATTTGAAACGAGAACGTTTCACTTCCCTCTTCTTATGGTGTTTTTCGGTAATGGGCTTGTTATCACAATACAATATAATCTCTGCATCATCAATTGTAGTAGCAACGTCGCGTAAAATATCCAATGCTACTTGTGGAGCAACATTAAAAACTCTCGGTTTTGACGTATTCGCAAGTCGGTTAGCCTATCAATCGTTTTATGCACCAACTGCTCCACTTCATGATACTTACACGTCTTCATGGTAGCAAAAATCTCAAAAGGCAAAGGAACAGCCGTATTGTCCAATTCCTTTGATCTTATGTCAACCGGACGAGAACTTTTACCAATTTTAATCCAATCTTCTTTAAAACTTGGATTCGTCAAAATATATACATATCCTTTATCCATCTTCATTGATTGAGCATCTTATTTATATATTCCAAACTTTGTTGAGTGCTTTCTATTTCCGGTTCATAGGAAGCCGGATTTTTCGCTGCTAAGTGTCTGTACCTCTCCAATGAGGCCTGATACATCTCTTTGCTGTCCTTATAACGCTGCATGCAGCCATATACATTGCCAAGGTTACTCCAAACAATGGCCAAAAATGGATCGAATTCATCAGGATATTGCTTGGCAAGGCGCTGGCAGTTCTCTAACGCTGTCAAATACCACTTTTCGCTATCCGCATAACGCTGCATACAGACATACACATTGCCCAGATTATTGGGGATACTAAACTCTTCATACTTCATATTATCTGGATTGTCTTCGGGAATGTCCCTTCTGATCTCCCAGGCACCCAAATACATCTCCTCACTTTCTTCATAACGCTGGAACTTGAAATAGAATGTTCCCAAACAGCTCTTAATCGTAGCCAATCTCACATCGCACCAATCAGGTTCATTCTGATTACGAATCAAAACAGTACTCCATGCAGAGAGGAACATTTTCTCACTCTCGTCATAACGCCCGGTCTCGCTATAGGCACGTCCCAACATGATCTTCATTTCTACTATTCCGAACTCCCAAGGATCCCAATCTTCCTTATTGTTGCTTTTTTTGGCCTCCAAATAGTCCAAGAACATCTTTTCGCAGTCTGCATAGCGCTGGGTATAGAAATATATCTGGCCCAATTCGGTTTGAAGATAATCCACTTCATTACAACGCCAATAAAAATCTCCTGAACAATAGCATTCACTTGATTCCATTGATGCCAGATACATCTTCTCACAATCGTCAAAGTGCTTATTCTTGCGATAAACTTCCCCAAGATTAGTGGGGGTAACCCTCCAACTGCCCCAATGAGTATTTGCAGGGTATGCAGGAAGGAGTTTTATCATCTCCGTTGAGGCTATATACCTTTTCTCACCCTCCTCATCACAAAACATACAATGATAAAGCATCCCAAGTGAGCTTTGAACATTGGCCAAATGATAATAGAAAGCTTTTGGATACTCCTTCACTAAACGTGAATATATCTTCAGCGCAGCCAGACCATACCTCTCACAGTCTTCATTACGATTCATGAAGAAATATTGATCGCTCACATTATATAATGATTCCGCTAAATCAGGCTCGTAAGCCTTTGGATTTTCTCGCGCAAGACGTTTCCGAATCTCCAGAGCGGCAAGAAGCATCTGTTCACTCTCTGCATGCCGTCCTAAAAAGTGATAACTGTTGCCAAGTGCGTCTTGACAATTGGCCAGATCCGGTTCATAAGCCGCAGGACTTCTTTCAGCGAGACGTTGATAAACTTCTACCGCCTCAAGATGGGTCTGCATACATTTTTCAAAGTTAAGACCATCATAATGATGTCCTAAATCTTTCAGCACAGTGGCCAATTTCGGTTCAAATACCTCCGGATTTTCCCGAGCAAGTCGTTTCAGCGTTTTCAGAGCGGCAAAACGCATCTCCTCACTCTTCTTAAATTGAAAACAAGAACTGTAAAAGCCCCCTATCTGATTCTGTATTCTTGCCATTACAGGTTCATAAGTCATCGGATTATCCTTTACCAGACGTCGGCAAATATTGAGGGCCTTCTTATTGACCTTAAATGTCTCTTTGCGCTCCTTTTCTGCGAGCAAAAAGTCTGCATACTCTAATAGATAACCCATTGTTTCTTCATCGGTAAGGTATTTTTCAGCTATTTCTATGGCTGACTCATACGCTTTAATCGCCTTACTATAATTGTTTGAGAGAAAAGGAGCCAACATCCGTGCCTTTGCTATCAGCAGATAATCCTCAGCCTGTTCGCGAAGAGTATGCACAATCAGGGCAAGTTTCTTCTCGTCCTTCTTTCTGCGTCGACGCTCCGTTGTGATCTCACTAACGACACTTTTTCTTTCCTTGTCCAATTCTTTCGCATTCACTATGGCTAAGAGATACTTGATTTCTCCTTTCTCAAAATATTCTATAGTCAGTCGTTTACGTTCGTTCATGGGCATATCACTACTGATGACCCGATTGACAACTCGCGCCATTTCCAACAATAGCTTTTCTATCTTGGAAATGATACGGGCATTACTCTCGCGACGAATTGCTTCCTCCATGCTGTTAGCGTCAACTTCCGGTGAAGGCTTTGCGCGCAACTCGGGAACCTCTGCATTTGACGGCATAGTAAACTCTTCCTTCAGAACGCCCAATATACTATTGCTGGATACAAAGAACAACTGAGCGTAGTCAGCCACCTTGATTCCGTAAAATGTCACTACCCCATGGTTCAATCTCAGTTCTGACCGGTCGAAGGGCAATCCCATTTTGGTGTTCAGAAGTTGTTCCATTTGCATCACAAAGTGCAGTTTCATCCGGTCCTCCGTGTTATAGCTGCACCAATAGCACCCATGTTGTTGGAAGAGTTCTTCCTTGAAGGATATCAAGGTATCGTCTTCTTCGTTACCATCCGCCAGTGCTCGAATGTATATATAAGTCTTCGGATGAGTCCCATTCCTCTTATATTCTTCCCTTGCCTGACGAAAGGCCTCTACTGTCAAGGGGTCAGCGTGCTGACGGAACAGGCAGATACACATATCACTCGACCGGACCTCCTGTTCAATTTCTTCCGGCAGATGTTCTTTTGTATCGGAGGCATTCTCATTTTTCCACCGCCAACACCTGATGCTGAAGCCGCGATGTTCATAAACTTCATCCAGCCTTTCCACGAGGGTTAGCAGACACAGACAATCGTCTGCCAAGTCTCCTCCCGAAATAAGAAATAAATTGACATCCTTCATATCATATATTTTTTATAAAGAAAGGCTCTAAATAAAGTAAGTAAGTACTTTTTACAAGAAAAGACGGGCCAAACGCCAAGCTGCCGGAAGGCCTGCAGCGGTGTAAGAATATAATAGGCGGTTCAGGAGGCATCGGTTATGGTCGGGCAGCAGTTGCAGCAGGTTTCGGGCCAGGTCGTCGCGGCCTTCATGTCTCAGATGACCGGCCATGATGGCCGTGCGATAGCCGAGAGCCTTCTCGCACGAACACCGGAGCGAGTCCGGTTGCCCTTGCAAATCTTCGCTAGCAGCCCGTAAGGCCTTGACCATTTTCGGAAAGGCACTGGTGAAGTCCTTGCCGGTGATGCTTTCGGCATGGAGGTGTATCTGATGGAAGGCCCGGAATTTAATCCAACTGAGGTGTGGACGCTGTAGCAGGATGCGCAGTCCCCACTCCCAGTCGTTCCAATAGGGCAGCTCCTCGTTCCAGTCGCCTACCCGCTGCAGGAAGTCTCTCCGCACCAACACGGTTTGGGTCGACAGCAGTCCGGTGAGTATCTGCAACTCCGGCGCATGGCTGTAACCGTAAAAACGAACCTTGCGTTTCCCGTTTTCAAACACCATACAAGTAGGAGCAGCCACCACTTCGGCTTTTTCAGCCACAGCCCGTTCCACAGCAAGCTCTAAAAAGTCTTCCGAAAGTTCGTCATCCGAGTCAAAGAAATATACATATTCTCCCTGAGCCGCCCTCAGGCCGCAGTTGCGGGCTGCCGCTGCTCCCGGAGTATTTTCACGCAACAGATGCACAGTCATGCCGTCTTCTGCTTCTTCCTTAAAACGGCGTGCCACCGCTACCGAATGATCTGTAGAGGCATTGTCCACCAAAATGATCTCTACGGGCCGATAGGTTTGTCTTT
>CALZOH010000222.1 GCA_945827465.1 uncultured Prevotellaceae bacterium | reverse complement strand
ACCTCCGAAGTGCCTTTCCGATTTCCGAAACCTACTTCGGACCACCTCCGAAGTGGCTTTCCGATTTCCAAAACCTACTTTGGACCACCTCCGAAGTGGGTTGAAAAGCCAAGAGGCAATGCACCTCTTGGCCGGTCAAGTCTCTATTCAATAGTTTCGGGCATTTGAGAAGGCGTATCTTCCCCAGCCGGTTCATCTTCAGAACTACTATTTCTATTCTTTGAACCTGTTAATTGGGCAATGATGAGCCTATACTGCTCCGTAATACCGTTAAACTTAATGATGAAGTCGGATATTGCCTGTGCATTCTCGTCTGTATCATCTGTCATCTCGGCTACGGCATTCACGCGGCGAACAATGGCGGCCAATGTGGTCTTGAGATTCTGACGAGTTTCAGGGGCAGTGGCAGTACCTTTTTCATCCAAACGATAGCCACGTTCCTCTTCCCTACTCTTGTACAAAAGGCGATAGTCGTGGTTGACCAAAATAAGACGGTTCAAAAAGGTTTCCAAGCCCAAATTCTGTAGACTCTTCAGCACTTTTTCTTGTGTGGCATCATTAATGGCTTCTTCCAGGTTGCGAGTCTCATTGGTCTGGTCCAAATCCTGTAATCCTTCATATTGTTTCAAGGCGTTATAAGCTTTTTGGGCATCTTCGCAGAGCGTATCGGTAGCCGGGAGTTTAGAGAGTTGTGCAAGTGCATAGAAGAGAACTTTCCAATAAAGATCGCGCGTAAAATCGAGTTCCTGAATCTTGCTCGTCTCATCGAAAATCTTTCGGGCCTTAACTATTTTCCTCATTTCAAGAACAGCGGCTTTATAAGCCGGCACGAGGCTCTCGATTTTCAGTACACTGGCATCTGTATCTAAGATGCATTCCAAATAACGTACGTGCATTTCAAGCAGGGAACCATTGGTCAGTTTACTACCTGCTAAAACTGTTAATTGCTTATCCATATTAGTAGAAAATTAGAAAAATGTTTTTTGTCATTTTATCTTTTCCCATCCGCCAATCGCTGCAGGAAGATGAAGACGGGGCGTTGGCGCAGGTGAATGGCCCCGGCCAATCGGCGGGCAGCACGGTAGAGGGCAGTTTGATGCTTGATCTGCCGGCGCATGAAGCCGTAGAAGAGGAAGGTAACGCTGATGCTGAGCAAAAGGACGATGTAGAACTGCACATCGATGGAAGCGCCCAGGCTGTAGCTGAGCCACCAGATGAGGATAACGGTCAGGTTGAGCGCAAGGATGCAGAGCGTGGTACCGATGTGGGAGAAGCCTAAGTCGATGAAGAGGTGGTGCAGATGGGTCTTGTCGGCACTGAAGGGCGACTTGTGGCGCACGATGCGCGAGGTCATCACACGCAGGGTGTCGAAGACGGGAATGCACATGACGGCCAGGGTGAAGGGAATGAGTCCCAGCCGCTCCGGCAGACGGAACGTAAGCTGGTCGTCGGACAGCAGGCTGATGACAAGCGTGGCAAAGATGGCGCCGATGACGAGGGTGCCGCCGTCGCCAATAAACATCTTGGAGGTGCGTCCGAAGACGTTGTGGAAGAAGAAGGGCAGCAAGGCTCCGATGCCGAGCAGGGCCAATAGGGCGAGCCGCTGGTTGCCGATGACCAAGTTGATGATGGCGAAACAGATGAAGGCCTGGATGCTGAACCCTGACGAAAGGCCGTCGACGCCGTCAATGAGGTTGATGGCATTGATGATGCCCACTCCGGCAATGAGGCTGAGCGGCAGGGCCAGGGCGGCGGGCACGAGGTCGATGTTCCACAGATGGTGGAAGTGGTCGATTTGGTGGCCCGTAGTAAGGCAGATGAAAAGGATGAGCAGGATTTCGATCAGAAACCGAATGCGCGGCGTAAGGCCGACAATGTCATCGGCAATGCCGACCATCAGGATGATGGTCATGGCCGAAATGAGCGGCATCAGCCGGGAACAGTCGAAGAAGAGGTGGGCGCAACAGATGCCGGTGATGATGCCGAGAAAGACGGGCACTCCGCCCAAGACGGGTACGGGGACACGCTGGAGCTTGCGGGCATCGGGATTGTCGACAAGGTTCTTGCTGACGGCGAGGCGCAGCACCTTGGGGAACGCCAGTCCGGTGGCCAGGATGGAGGCCAGTAAGGGAACGAGGAAGGGAAGAATAGAGAACACGATGATAGAGGTAATGATGTGATTTGAATGAATCTTGAAGCATTCGGAACCTTTACCCGACTTCTTCGATGAGTTCCTGCCGCCACTTGAGATAGGCGGTGTTGTTGCAAGCCGTGATGGGAATGGCCAGGTGGGAACGGTCACCCATGTGGAGGTTCCGTCCTTGCGTGACGAGGGGAAGCTCCTCGGCGGTGAGTCCGTCGATGACGATGGGCAAAGCGGAGGAGTCCTGCCTAACCACGGAGGGATAGGCATCTTCGTAGAGACAGGAGAGCAGGTAGGCCGACTTCTCGAAGGCTACCCAGCAGGCACCGATGGCATAGAGATGAAGGGTGGAACGGTTGAGTTGTTCGCGTTCAAGAATTTCTTGGGCCCGCTCCTTCAGGAGTGTTTGCAGGTGAGAAAAGAAAGATGCTGTCATAGCGTTATGGGATTAATCGTTGATTTTCTGAAGATGGCAGCGAGGGATGTAGGAGGTGGCAACGGCGCAGACGCCTCTGACGGTGACAAAAAGTCGGTGGTCGTGGCGCACGCGGCGAATGTAGCCTTCGGCTCCCTTGAAAGGTCCGCCGATGACCCTGACGTGCTCGCCCCGATGGAACTCCTCACAATCGTTGCCGAAGAACTCCAATCCTTCCTGACCGGAGGAGGCTACGAGCTTGAAGCGCTCCATCTCGTCGTTGGGGATTTGTGCGGGAACCTTCCCGGCCTCAGTAAAATGGGTATAGAGAATGACGCGGTCGGTCAGCAGCCGTTGCTGCTCGATGACCTCTTGCAGAGTACACTTGATGAAAAGCAGGGAGGAAATGACCGGCTTGAGTTCTTTCTTCTTCTTTCCGTTCTTAATGACCACCACCGTTTCGGTAGGGAAATACGACTCGATGTGGCTCTTCTCCAGCAATTCGGCAATTTCAAATACCTTGTTGAAGAAAACCTTGAAGGCGTACCAGTTTTTCGATGATGACGGCGTGCTCATAACGGAAGAAATGAAAAAGAAGCAGGGAGGGGGCCGGATGGGCAGAAGATATATCTTCCATTCCTCGCATCCGTGAAAATCTGGAATTGTCATGATGCAAGCAGTCAAGGTTGATCCGGCTATCTTTCATCTGTCGCAGAACGATCGTCTGGCGTCGTCATTGGACCTTGAAAGACTTCGGATTCCGGAGTCATTCCTGACCCAAGAATAAACTTCCGCAACCCCGGGTGTGAATCAGCATGTTCGATATACACGATAATCCATTATTCATTGATCCACATCTCCCTATCATCTGCATCTCTATATAAGAGATACAGACGAATGTTACCATCATGAAATTCAATGCTTTAATAGCCCGTAAAATTTTGACAAAAGTTCGTTGTCAAAAATATCGCGCTTTTTGAGTTTTTTCAAGCCTGAATCCAGGAAATGTAAAGAAATGGAAGGAGAAGTAAAGCAGAGAAAGAAATTAATCTTCATAAATCATTCATAAGTAATCTCTTGCAAACAACGATGCTTTCATCTTCACGTAATTCTTGCATCGAAAATTTGCATAGTTTAAATTAAATCTCTAATTTTGCAAGCGTTTTTCTGTATCTCTTATATAGAGATGCAGTATGTACAAGCCTTAAAATGAACGGGAAACGCCTTGATTTTTTCCGACTAAAATTCCCAATCCCCTGTTTTTAACATTATTTTCCGTGCTTCGTGGTAGAATTTTTTACAAAGATGATACAGACAATAAAGCTGTAAGCACCAATGCGTTGGAGTCGTTTTCATTTTTGCCCCTTTGAGGGCGTTTGCCCGTGCGTTCGTACCGTTTGTCAAATCATTTCGGTTAATTGTAAAACCGTAGGGGCGTATCGCATACGCCCTCCATGGCGGCGAAGATGGATGTTGTTCAACCATCGTATTATCCATGAATCATACGAACAGGTGTAGGGGCGTATCGCATACGCCCTCCATGGCGGCGAAGATGGACGTTGTTCAACCATCGTGTTATCCATGAATCATACGAACAAGTGTAGGGGCGTATCGCATACGCCCTCCATGGCGGCGAAGATGGACGTTGTTCAACCATCGTATTATCCATGAATCTTACGAACAGGTGTAGGGGCGTATCGCATACGCCCTCCATGG
>CALZOH010000221.1 GCA_945827465.1 uncultured Prevotellaceae bacterium | reverse complement strand
TTCAACCTTGATATCAACGGCGCACGCGTGATTGAACTGACCGAAGGCGAATCCAACTTCCAAAGTTGGATCAGACTGCGCAACGGAGACATCATTAACCGCATCAACGTGCCTGAATCATTCACCCGATAACGATTCTACAGAAACATATTGACCATATACCATCATGGCGAACACTCCTTTGAATGTTCGCCATGATTTTTGGGTTGCTGCTGATGGATTTCACTCGATGACATGACGCCCCGAGCCCACTTCACATCGACAATATCCGTCACACCACTCGGCTTTTACGCTTCGGCCATCGACCATCACCTCGGGCCGACGCTCCTTGCGGGGAGCCGGCAGCCAAATCTCGGCCCGAGTATTGGCCGGAACCGTAACCATCAAGGCAAATGGACGGTTGAGACACGCTGTACGAGTGAACGACACGGCTATTTCACCCCTTACTGTGGGCATCCGCAGTGAGGCCCAGGAAAGAGTATCGACTTGCGGCTTGATGCGGAACCGCCTGAAACCGGGTTCTAAGGGCTGCACACCCATCAATCCACGCGGAATCAGATTGGCCGGCGCTGCTCCCCAGGCATGATTCCAGTCTTGGTTGGGCTTATACAGATTGTCCCAAGCCTCCATCGTAATGGTGGAGCCTTCACGAATCATGTTGTACCAACTGCGCTGCTGCGTAGAAGCCAACAATGCCAAGGCAGCAGCTCCGCGTTGGGCACGATAAAGTCCGTCTATCAGGAACTGCGCACCATAGACACTGCAAGCCATCCTTCGTGACTCCACATAATCGGCTACACGGGCCTGCTCACCCGATGGTACCAAGCCAAAAGCCAACGGGAACATGCTGGAATGAAGGGCTGCATGCGAAGTAGAGAGTCCGTCGCGATAACGACCCTCCCTGCGGTCGTAAAGAAGTTGATGAAACTGCCGGGCAATGCGTTTGCTTTCCGAATAATAAAAGAGCGCGTCGTCGGTCTTGCCCAATGCACGGGCCATTTCGGAAAGCAGACGAACGGCTTCGTAATGAAAGGCATTGACCGTGGCATTGATGCTGTCCATCACCACTCCGTCGGCCTCTCCACCGTACTCCTTTTCGTCGCCCTTTACGCCCTGCTGCGGCCAATCGACAATGTCGCGCAGGCGCTCACCATCATAATGAATCGTACGACAGAGATCGACATTGTTGGCTGAGGTAAAAGTAGAGATCAAACCATTGTCCTGCCGAAGCGCAAGGAGTGTTTTGGGTTTGAGTTCTTCGTAATAGGTGCGAAGCAGGCGGTCGTCACCGCTGTACAGATAGTCATACCACGCCAGTTGCAACGTCTGCAGGCACCACTCTGTAGGCCAAGTGGGATGGAACAACAAATGTTCGACCGTATGACGGGCCATTGAAAAGTTGCGGTCGACGGCATAGTGAGAAAGCTGATTGATGAGTGCATCAGCCTCGTAAGCGATGCGCTCACGATCGCCATCTACGTAGATGCCACAGAAAGATGTGGCCTTCATGCTGTATTTACACAAATCCCAAACGTCATTGAGCACCTGATTGGAACATCTGAAGGCCGAGGCATGTTCGTCGAAGGGTTCATGAAGCATGGAACGCGTCAGACTGACTGAAGCTACAGCCGCCGCATGGCCTTCGACTTCGACATAACGGAAAGGAAAGACCACACCAATGTATTCGGGCAGGAAGATGGGATAAAGCCGATTGCGCCGAGCCGTCTCAGGGTCGGAGTTGCGTTGGTCGGGACGCAGGTCGAGTTGATAGGTATGGGTGCCGCGACGAAGAGGTATGCGATACTCGGCATAACGTCGGGAGCCACCCGGCGAACGATTCACCTGAGGAGCGGCTGCCACTTCGCCCAAGCGCAGTACCAACGTGTCGGAAGGAACAACGCTCCTTACCGTGAAACGCAATTGTCCGATGGCATCGCGCCCAAAATCGAAGAAACCAATACGTCCGTCCTCGGTCAGTTGTTTCGACAGGGGCGCCTCGTCGGTCAGTTGCAACGGATAATGGGCAGCCGACTCATCTAAGACTGAATGCGTGCGAAAGGCTTTCACCTCCGACCAGGGGCTCACCTCTCCATGATTGTTCCAAGTGCGAACACGCCAGTAATAGATAGTGGAAGGTTGGAGCGACTTTCCACCCATCCTCACCGCCGTAGACGAATCGCTGAGCACACGCCCGCTATTCCACACGTCGGGACGAGCCTCTTCACCGTCAGGATTCAACAGGTCGGGCCGCGTAGCCACCACGACCTGATAAGCTGTCTGTAGCGTGTTGGGCCGCTCACTGCCCACGACCCAACTTAAATGAGGATGAGCCGACCGGATGACGGCCGTGCGAGCAATGCCACCACCAGACGGACTAAAACGCTGGGCCGACGCTTCCGACAAGACCGATGAAGGATAACCCCCAAGAAAGATCTGCTCGGTATGCTCCACCAAATCGGTCATCAAGCCTGTAGGTGCCTGACCATATAAATTGATGGAAAGAAGGCTTCCCAACAAAAAAGGAAAGAAATAACGCATTTGTATTATCATCTTTAGAAAGGATTTGCTTGCAAAAATACACAGATTAACTTGGACGCTCCCCGTCAACACCTAAAAGATTTTGGCAGACAGCCCTCGCTTCGCTCCAAAAAGAAGTCACTGCGCCCTGATTGCTGACAATATGAAAGAAAAAGGCGAGACACATGAATCAGTTTTGAAGGAATCACTGGGTGTAACATGTACAAACTGCAAGCAGAGGTGTCATTCTAATAACATTTTGATATAAAATACTTTTATATTGTGATATTTTGAAAGATAATTAGCAGAAATAAAAACAATATTGTAATTTTGTGGGTGTAAAACTAACAAAACGACACAATATATCAACAATAAAATATAGCAGATTATGAAAAAGAGAAGAAGATGGTGGGTGCTGTTCGGACTGACAGCCCTATGTAGCGTAGCAGGTTTATTTACCACGACTCATTCAGGCGACTTCAGCTTGTCGGAAACGCTAAACGGTCGCGATTACGCGAATATTGCTTGGATGATTACCGCTACCATATTCGTTTTGATGATGACACCGGGACTGGCCTTCTTCTACGGAGGCATGGTGAGGGCCAAGAACGTGATCAGCACCATGCTGCAAAGTTTCATCGTGATGGGTGTAGTCAGTGTGATTTGGGTAGTATTTGGTTTCAGTCTGGCTTTTGGCAACGATATCGGCGGTTTCATAGGAAATCCGCTCGATTTTTTCATGCTCAACAACGTAGGATGCGAGAATATGAACGGATTTGACGAATCGACCATCGGACTGGCCGTCACATCCATTCCACTTGCCTTATTCGCCTTGTTTCAGATGAAGTTTGCCATTATTACTCCTTCGTTAATTACGGGTTCGTTCGCCGAACGCGTCAAGTTTTCGGGCTACGTAGTCTTCATGAGCTTGTGGACCATCTTTGTATATTGCCCATTGGCTCATTGGACATGGCATCCCGATGGATTTCTCTGCCAAATGCACGTTCATGACTTTGCCGGCGGTATAGTAGTTCATGCCGCATCGGGTGTGGCAGCCTTGGTGGGAGCCATCTTTTTAGGCAAACGAAAGAACGAAGAAGGCAAAGCGGCCAATATTCCCTTCGTACTCTTGGGAGCAGCCCTACTTTGGTTAGGATGGTTCGGTTTCAACGGAGGATCATCACTCGCCGCCGACGGCACGGCTATCTCGGCCTTCCTCAATACCAACACTGCTGCAGCAACAGCCATGATCACCTGGGTTTTTCTTGACTGCATTCTGGGGCGTCGCCCCTCAGCCATGGGAGCTGCCATCGGCGCTGTGCTCGGGTTGGTAGCTATCACGCCCAGTGCAGGTTGGGTGACCGTAGGGCAAAGCATGTTTATTGCCTTCGTCACCACTCTGATTTGTAATACAGCCGTTACCTACAAAGCCAAGAAGCACCTCTTTGACGACGCACTTGACGTATTTCCCACTCATGGATTAGGCGGTATTGTCGGCACCATCCTGACCGGTATTTTCACTTATTCTTACTTCTTTCCTAACGCCGAATCAGCTGAAATCAGCCATTTGAAATTCTTCCTCAACCACGTCTTGGCCGTTGTCATTGTGTTTGGCTACACCTTCATTGTTTCATTCGCCCTCTATTGGTTAAGTAATAAAATGGTTCACCTACGTGTATCGGCCAAGAGCGAAAGAATAGGTTTGGATTTATCGCAACATCATGAGGCCTACGGCATCGAAGCCCTCGAAAATCATACGGAAATCATGGAAGAAGCCAACGATAAATAAACATCAACGAAGCCTCCTACCCCATAGAGGCAGAGCTTGACAACCATGCAGGCCGGAGAACAACTCTTCTTCGGCCTGTATCTTTTTACATGCGACCACACCAGCCCCTCTTTAAGTTGAAAAGAGGTTAGTGTGCGACCACATGACCCTTTCTTTAAGTTGAAGAGAGGCTTTGCTATGACCACACGAGGCTTTCTCGACACTCGAGAGAGGCCTTTGCTATGACCACACGAGCCTTTCTTGACACTCAAGTGAGGCTTTGCTATGAC
>CALZOH010000220.1 GCA_945827465.1 uncultured Prevotellaceae bacterium | reverse complement strand
CGCCGGGGCTATGTATCTGGTGCATCAGTGCTCGATGGCCTTCTTCGAGTGGGGCAGCCTCAATTCGGCTCAGTTCGCTACGCTCATTGCCGACTGCGAGAAAATCAAGGCCGACCTCGACAAGCTCGACCTGAACTGCGCCCAACTCTATGCGGCCCGATGCAAGCGCAAGACCGAAGACCTTCTCGCCCTGATGAAAGTCGGCGGCTGGCTCACGGCAAAGGAAGCCCTCGACTGGGGCTTCGTCGATGAAATCACCGACCTTGCCGATGAACCGGCTCCCAAGCTCACCGATGCGCTCGCTTCGGCTATGGCAAATGCCGGTATGCCGATACCGAACATTCCTATCGCGGAGAGCGACAAGGAAAGTGCATTTGCCAAGTTCATCGCCGCCCTGACTTCCTTGTTTTCTGCTAAGGCAGAGCGGCAAGCCGATAACAAACCGTCCACCAATCCCATCACTACCGAAATGATCAAGACTTACACCTTTTTGTCGGCAATTCTGGCCGACAAACCGCTGACCGTGAAAGACGGTGCAGCTACGGTCACAGTGGCGCAGCTCGACGCCATCGAAGACGCGCTCGCCGAGAAAGACCGCCTCTGCAAGGAGCAGAAGCAGACAATCGCCGACCTTCAGGCGAAGCTCGACAAGCAGCCCGCCGAACCTACCAAGCAGGTTGTCGAGGACAGAAAGCCCGGCGGCGACCCCGCTCCCAAAAACGATGTCGAGCAGTTCGTAGATACCTACAACTCTGCCCGCGCACTCTACAACGAAGTCTAACCCTTAACCCCATACCACTATGGCAGGTAAATTCTCATTCTCACTCAAAGAGTACCAGGAGGCCGCGGTCAAATATCGCGCCGACCTCCTTATGCTCCCCATTATCGGCATAGGCGACACGCTCCAGTACATGACGGGGCGCCCCGGTATCCGATACAAGGAGCGCGTCGGCAACCTTACAGGCGACGCACAGTTCGCTCCCTACAATCCCCAGCGTGCCGTGGACTACAACCTCGGCATCGAGTTCCGCGACCTCGAAACGTACTTTGGCTCCGTTGTCGCCAACTTCGAGCCTAACTCGGCTATCTCCACGCTGCTCGGCACCGGCGCCACAAAGGGCGACGGTCAGATGACTACGCCCACGGCTCGCCACGTCCTCGCCCGTATCGCCAAGAACCTCTCGGAGCACCTGAACGATGCCGTCTGGAACGGCAAGCGCAACGCCGCCGGTGACACCACCGCCGACCTGTTCGACGGCTTCGATACGATTACCGAAAAGGAAATCGCCGCAGGTACCATCGCTGCCGAGGAAGGCAACTACATGAAGTTCGACGATGCCATCACTCCGGCTAACGCCGTTGACATCGCCAAGGAGATTCTTTTCTCGCTCGACCCACGCCTCCGCTCGCAGGACCTCTATCTCTACTGCTCGCAGGACTTCGTCGACAAGTACAATGAAGGCTATCTACTCACCCACGGTGGCATACCTTACAACACCCAGTACGGACAGGGTGCCGTGGAAGGCTCCAACGGCAAGCTGAAGTTCTGCCCCCTTTACAACAAGGCCGGGTCGAAGTTCATGCACGTTACCACCAAGAGCAATATGCTCGTGGGCTACGACCAGATGGGCGACGTCGAGAATGTCATGGTAAAGGAGTATGCTCCCTTTATCCTGTCGTACATCGCCACTATGTTCTTCGGCGTTCAGTTCGAGACTATCGACAAGCGCCGCTTCAAAACAATCGAAATAACCGTCTAATCCGTTTTACGCTATGGCAAAAACTTGTACCTCAATCCAAAAGTCGCTCGGGTGGTGCCAGGGCACTCCCGAGCTGCCGGGCGTGAAGCGTCGTATATACTTCATCGCAAAGTCGTTCATCGTGGGCTTCCCTCAGTTGCCCCGTGATGAACTGGGCCGCTCGACCTCGGCGGTGCTCGTCGGCGACTTCGTGCTCATGGCTGACGCCACGTGGAAGTATATCGACATTCTGCCCGATAAATCTCAGCTCACTTCCGAGGCGCAGGGCGAATTGCCCTCGCAGACGCAGCTTAACAAACTTGTTGCCGTTCATCCCGGCGTCGGCCAGGACGCTTCCGCTGCCGCCGCCTACATCAACAACACCGACAATGTGTTCATTGTCGAGGATATGAAAGGCAACTATCGCGTCCTCGGTAATGACAAGTGGACTACCAAGGCCACTGTCGCACAGGACCTCGGTCAGGGTGCCACCGGCACTACGTCCACCACTATCAACGTCGAGGCTACCGACGAAGTGCCCGCGCCCTTCTATGTCGGCAAGCTCGATACCGAGGACGGCGAGATTGACTGCGCTACGGGCGATACTCAGCCCTAAACACGCCGCTCGCTATGGATAACAGATGTGTCAGGAAAGGGGCGATTTCGTTGGACGAAGTGTTGAACGACATCGAAGTGCCTTCGTTGGAAGCCCCCGACCTCGACACATCTTTTGTCTGCGACAAATCCAAAGACCTGTTCGCTGAGAAAAAACGTGCGGCATGGAAAGATGTGCAGCAGACCGAGGCTCGCTGCGACTTCGCCCCAAACAAGGTGCGAATTTCCTACCGCAATCCGCAGTTCGGCATTATCTCCCTGTGGAAGAAGTCGGTGTACGGGCGCACCCTCACTGACATTAAAGCCGACCCCGATATGGTGGAGTTCTTTGCCGTCAACGTAGCAAAGCTCGTCGGGCAAATCCTCGGCAGCTCGCTATCTCTGGGCGACTGGGCGATAGTTACCTCGCCCAAGCGTCGCCACAAGGAGCGTAACTTCGCTTCACTTGTTAGCGCTCGGCTCGCCGACCTGCTCGGCATACCCTTCTACGAAGATGTCGCCGAGTGTCACTCAAAGCATCGTGTCGGCGCGGTGTTCTCCTTTGGCGCTGAACCGCCCAAAGAGCGTAACATCATCGTCTTTGATGATTTTGTTACCTCCGGCGCCACGATGATCTCGATGCGAGAGCTGCTTTTACCACTCGGCAAAAACCTCGTGTTTTTCACAGGCATTAACAACAAATTATAATGGACCACAAATTTACTGAACAGATAAAGCAATGGCTTGAAACGCCCGAAAGCGAGCGCGACTATACCGTCGGCGCTCTTTACCTTTTGAAGCTGTCGGGCAATCAGATTATGTATAAGAACATAATCGCTCAGATTAACCGCCGCCACGACTTTGTGGAGTATCAGCTTCAAAAGTATTACAACTTCCGCGTTCAAGCCCTGACCCACGCGCAGGTCGAGGAAATGGCCTCGCAGGTGGCGACTATCGCCGACGAGCATCATCTTACCGACAATGCTTCTACCGTGCCGGAAGATGAACGTCGTCTTGGCAAGCGCGAAGACCACGATGCTCTGCCCGACGAGGTCAAGGCGAAATACGTTGAGAACCTTTCGCTTCTCCAACGTATGCGCGAGCTGCATCTGCGCCTCCGCTCGCTCTCGCTTGAAAACTCCACCTGCCCGGACTCCGAGCGATACCCGTTCCTCAAAGAACTTATATCGCTCGACAAGAAACTCCACGCCAACTGGGAGGCTTACGACCATTTCGTACTTCCTGACCCCTCGACTAAAGCCGTTGCCTTATCGACGAAGTCGCTTGGCTCGGACAAGAAACCCAAAGCCAGGAAGAAGAAATGAAACGCTCGGCCAACATCGACCAAATCCTTCGCCCGTTGAAAGAGACGCCTTTTCAGGCTTACCTTTCAAATGCCGTGCAGGTTGCCGACATTCTCGAATGGATTTTGGGACAAGTCGGCGTAGCTGAGGTATGGCAGACTTCTTTCTCAATCTCCGAGGAATTTCTGCGCCGACTCTTTTTCATCACTAAGGATAAAAAAGTGTCACGCATAAATCTGGTGCTCGACCACAAGGCTACCAACAAGACGCTCAAACTCTGGGCGTTCATCACCCAGGTTATCGAGCGCACCTATCTTGCTGACAACCACAGCAAGATTTTGTTGGTGAAATCCGAGGCCGGAGATACTGTTTCGGTCATCACTTCACAGAACTTAACCCGTGGCAACCGCCACGAGTCGGCGTTTATCTCCACCGATAAAACAATCTTCGACCGGCTCCACGAGCAGGTCAACGATTTAATAACCAATCACAGCATACCGCTCCATGACTTATTCCGAGACCGAATTGCAGCAGATTGAGAAGTACGCCTCAATCTACTTGAAGATTTCTGACATCGCCGTGATACTCGACATCCCGGCTGATATGCTCCGCTCCGACATTGCCGACCGAGGCACCGACGTCAGCAAGGCTTACCGCCGTGGCAAAGCCGCCTCTAAGGTCAAGCTTCATTCTCAGGAAATGATGCTTGCACAGGTCGGCTCGCCGCTCGCTATCGAGAACGCCCACCGCAATCTGCTCGACATGGAGGACGACGAGTAATGAGCTATCCCAACGCCATAGAAGTATGCCGCGCAGAACTCTTTACCAAAGAGGTAGAGTTGCGCGAGCGTTATCCCGGCCAGATGGTCGAGAAAGTCTTGCGTGTCCGTGAGATGTATAACTGGTTTATCGCCAATCCCGACGGCACAGACCGCGAGTTTGTCGCCGAGGTGTGCCAACG
>CALZOH010000219.1 GCA_945827465.1 uncultured Prevotellaceae bacterium | reverse complement strand
ACCGTGTCCTCAACGAACAAATGGGAAATGCGGTACGCCCTTACAGTCTCCCGCGAAATACTTACGCTAAATGATGCCCTCCATTGTCGTATCCCCAATGAATAGAGGTCTGATTGACTTTTTTTGTCGCAAATTAATCCTCTATTATCCTTGGGTTCAAAATATCTTCAATATCAGTTTCTATATTTGCAAGCAAAATAAAGATGAGCCATGCTGGTGGTAACTACTCGTTTTTTGCGTAATCTCTACGGCCGCTCCCGTTGGCGCGTGGGGTTGCTCTTGCTCTTTTGTTCCGTGCTCTTTTTGGCCAACAATGAGTTGATCGAGGCCGACATTATGGAATGCCGCAACCTGGTAACGGCGCGCGAGATGGTGGAAAATCAGCATTGGCTGTTGCCTACGATGAACGGCGAACCGCGGATTGAAAAACCTCCTTTGCCCACTTGGTTGGCTGCCCTTGCCTACTTCCTTTCGCCTTCGGGCCTGGCCCTACCGCGGGCCATATCGGCCCTTGCCGCTTTGCTGCTGCTCTATTACGCCTATCGGCTGGCGCGCGATGTGTTGCGCATCCCGGCCGAAGCTGCCGTCGTGTTTTTGGCTACTTCCGTCAGCTTTTGGCTGATGGCCCGTACGGCCACGTGGGATATCTTTACCCACGCTTTCATGATGGGTGGCATCTATCATTGGGCGATGGGCATGACGCGGTCAGGCCGTTCCGGCTATCGCGACTTCTTCCTTTCGGGCTGCTGGATGGGCTTGTCGGTGATGAGCAAGGGGCCGGTGAGTCTGTATGCCTTGTTCCTGCCCTTCGTGATCAGTTTTGGGGTGGTTCGTCGGGTCGAGGTGCGACGGACGTGGAAGGGCTTGCTGCTGATGTTGGCCGTTGCCGCGGTTGTGGGCGGCTGGTGGTATGCCTATCTCTATGGTGTGGAACAGGAAACGCTGCAACGTGTGTCGGCCAAGGAGTCGGGCAATTGGTTCAACCATCATGTCCGCCCGTGGTATTATTATTGGAAATTCTTCCTTGAGTCGGGGGTGTGGAGCGCCCTGCTGCTGACGTCTCTCCTGCTGCCGCTGTCGAGAAAGACCGGGATTTTTCGTTCTGCCCTGACAGCGAAGAACCATCCCCGCGCACGCGGATGGCTCATGTCGGCCGTGTGGCTGTTGTGCATCTTGGTCCTGCTCTCGCTGTTGCCCGAGAAGAAGAGCCGTTACTTGTTTCCGCTGCTCATTCCGGCGGCTTACTGCATGAGCTGCCTGTATGGCTTCTGGAGGAGGCTGCCGGCCGGAGATCGGATGGGGCGGGCCGCGTTCCGTTGGAATGTGTGGCTGCTCCTGTTGGTGACGGTGGTGCTGGCAGGCTGTTTGTGCTATCTGTTTGTGCCGATGGTGTCAGAGGGTCGGCCGGGGTGGTCGCCGGTGCAGGCGGTGCTTTGCCTGGCAGCCACGTGCGCAGCCGGCGGCCTGCTTTGGCAAGCCGCCAGGAGGTGGCGCCCTCGCCGGATGTTGGCCGGGGTGATGGTCTTGTTCCTGGGCTGGAGCTGCTTCGGTTTGCCGCTTTGCCGACCTTGGGTGAACAATCCCGAGAAGCGGAGCATCGCTACGGCGGCAGCCTCGGCCGAATTGTCGGGTGTACCCTTCTTTCACAGCGCAGACGAACCTCTGCGCATCGAATTGGTCTATGCCGCCGGTCGCGAAGTGCGTCCGCTCGAGTTGTGCGACTCAGTCGCCCTGTTCAGTGCCCTGCCTTGTGGGGTGCTCACCCATCGTCCGCTCGAAACCTATCTGACGCCGGAAGTCAGGTTGCGCTTGGACATTATGCCATTGGGCAGCTTCGACGACAATGCGCGTCCGCGTCGGAGCGGAAGATATAAAGAGGATTTTCTCTATTGTCTGACCCTTGTCAGAAGTCGAACGCAAGAATAGTTATAACAGAAATGATGATGAATCCAGAAATTGAAAATGCCACATCCCGTTATGAATTTACCGTGATAGTTCCGATTTTTAATGAAGAGGAAGGGATGCTCTGTTTGGAACAACGGTTGGCCGACTACCTGCCCATCGCCGCTTTGAAGACATGCGTGTTGCTGGTCAACGACGGCTCTACCGACCGCAGCCTTTCGCTGATACGCGAAATCTGTTGTCGCCACAAGGATTTCTATTATATCTCCTTGGCCCGTAATACCGGATTGAGCGGAGCCCTCAAGGCCGGCATCGACGTGGTGGGTTCGCCTTGGTTAGGATATATCGATGCCGACTTGCAAACCCTGCCCGAAGATTTCAACCTGTTGCTCAGCGATTGCCGCGACTATGAGATGGTCATGGGCATTCGGGCTCACCGCAAGGATACGGCCTTCAAAAAACTGCAATCGCGCATTGCTAACTCCTTCCGGCGGATGATGACCCACGATGATGCCGTCGACACCAACTGTCCACTCAAGGTGTTGCGCACGGATTGCGCCCGCCGCATTCCCTTCTTCAAAGGCATGCACCGCTTTTTGCCCGCCTTGGTGCAGTTGCAGGAAGGACGCGTCAAGCAGATTCCGGTGCGTCACTTTCCTCGCGTGGCCGGCGAGTCGAAGTATCATCTGCGCAACCGCCTGGTGGGCCCCCTCGTTGATTGCTTTGCCTATCGCTGGATGAGAAGCCGCTACATCCGTTACCGGGTGGCCGAAGATAATCTGAACGAAACCGCCGGACAATGATTTACGTCATAGGACTCTTGGCGCAACTCTGTTTCTCGGCGCGCATCCTGATACAATGGCTGATGTCGGAACGGGCGCGAAAGGTGCTCTCGCCAACGGTCTTCTGGATCTTGAGCCTGGCCGGAGCCTACCTGCTGTGCCTCTACGGATGGCTTCGCAAGGATTTTGCCATTGTGATGGGGCAATTCCTTTCCTATTATATCTATGTGTGGAACTTAAACGCCAAGCACCATTGGGCCACGTTGCCCGCCCTGCTGCGGCTCGTCATCCTCGCAACCCCCGTCGTCATCCTGCTGACAACCTTGTTTCAAGTCGACAGGCTCGCCGACCGCTTCTTTTCACAAGCCGACATCCCCTTGCCGCTGCTTTTGTTCGGCATCGTGGGGCAGGTCGTCTTCTCCATGCGCTTTTTGTATCAGTGGTATTATTCTCACAAACATGAAGGTCAGTCGCTCTTGCCGGCCGGATTTTGGTGGATGAGCCTGTCGGGCTCGTTTCTCATCGAAGTGTATGCACTCATTCGGCTTGATCCGGTCTTGTTGCTCGGACAGTCGTTCGGCATGGTGGCCTATGCACGCAATCTGATCATTGGTTATCGCGAAAATCAATCGAAGTTATGAAAGTACTCGTTACCGGAATGGCCGGATTCATAGGTTTTCATCTTACCCGCAGACTGCTGAGCGAAGGCAACAGGGTGGTGGGCATCGACAATCTCAACGACTATTACGACATCTCGCTCAAGCAAGCCCGCATGAAGGAACTGGGCTTTGACGAAAGTCTGACAGACGGCGAGATGAAACGTAGCCGACTTTACGGCCATCTGCGCTTCCGCCGCTTGGACCTATGTCAGCGCGAAGAAATGGACCGCCTGTTTGCCGAAGAACATTTTGACGCCGTCATCAATCTGGCCGGGCAGGCCGGAGTGAGGTATTCCATCGAAAATCCTCAGGCCTACATCCAAAGCAACGTGGTCGGCTTCTTGAATGTGCTGGAATGCTGCCGCCATCATCCCGTATCCCACTTGGTATATGCCAGTTCAAGCAGCATCTACGGACTGTGCGAACACATTCCCTACACCGAAAACGATATGACCGACACCCCCGTCAGCCTCTATGCAGCCACAAAAAAGAGCAACGAACTCATGGCTCATGCCTACAGCAAGCTCTACGGCATAGCTGCCACCGGTTTGCGTTTCTTCACCGTTTACGGACCTTGGGGGCGGCCCGATATGGCACCCTCCATTTTCTTGGGGGCAATGTTGCAACGTCGTCCCATTCGTTTGTTCAATCATGGTAACATGCGCCGCGACTTCACTTATGTCGACGATATTGTCGACGGCATCTCCTTGGTGCTCTCGCATCCCTCGCAGAAGGAAGTGCCCCATCGGGTCTACAACATCGGCAACGGCCATCCGGTGGCATTGCTCGACTTTGTAAAAGCCTTGGAACAGGTGAGCGGCTGCCGAGCGATCTGCAAGATGGAAGCCCTTCAGCCCGGAGACGTGGTTCAAACTTATGCCGACACCCGCCGTTTGGCCCATGACTTCGGCTATCGCCCTCAAGTGGGTGTCGATGAAGGCGTCAAACGTTTCTATGATTGGTATGTGCGGTATTACGGAACAGGGATCACCCGAATATAATGGGAGGCTAAACGTATAGTTTCGTTAGTCTGAAGAGAAAGAATACCATTATTGGTCGTAGTTTCCCGATTTAGGTTGACTACATGTTGTCTTTAAACCTAAAAGAGTTAAACATTCATACTGATTTTAATGACAGAATGCAAAACGGCTTGAACCAACTTCAAGGCCAAATTGTTCACTGCGCAAAAACGGCTTGAACCAACTTCAAGGCCAAATTGTACACTGCGCAAAAACGACTTGAAGTAACTTCATGC
>CALZOH010000218.1 GCA_945827465.1 uncultured Prevotellaceae bacterium | reverse complement strand
GCGTATGCGATACGCCCCTACACATGTTCGGTTATTTCATGGGTAATGCGATGGTCGTTTGATGTGCTTTTTCCCTGCCGTGAAGGGCGTATGCGATACGCCCCTACACTTGTTCGGTTATTTCACGGGTGACATGATGGTTGTTTGATGTGCCTCTTCCCTGCCATGGAGGGCGTATGCGATACGCCCCTACAGATTTACTGTTGATTCGATGATGTCTGGATGGTTATTTGGCCTCTTTCGGGGCGGGTTGCATTTCGTAACAACCGGCGTCGGACTGGCCGTCGGTGAGGCGTGGGCGTGACAAACGGTCGGTGGGATAATAGATGGAGGTGAGTTGGGGGTCGGCTATGCCTACGGCGAGGGATTTCTCGGCTAATGCGAAACTGAAGATCAGCTCGGGCAGGTTGAAATGGGGGAAGTTGGCGGCACGTTTGGTCTCTTTGCTGTCTGATTCCCACGCGCATGCTACGAAACCGGGGTCGTCGTCTACCTTCGGGGTGTTGAGCAGGCAGTGAGAAAAGCTGTAATTGTAGGCTACGCCGTGCGACTCGTCGCTGTACCAGCCCATGATGTCGTCATCGTTATAGCCTGTGATGATGCTGTTGCGGAAGGACATCTTTTCAAGAGGGTAGTCCCGGCCTGATGATTCGTTGGCAAAGTACAGGGCTTCTTCGGCTATGCCGTCAAACGGGTAGAACTGGGCCACAGTGACGTGGATGAAGTCGCTGACTCCGCCCAGGATGTAGACGCACTTGGCTCCTGCGTTGCTGATTTGACTGTTGCCCACGAAGGTTTGGCACGAGGTCAGGGTGAGACAATTCTTCGACATGTTGTGGACGACGCTGTTTTCGAGGCGCAGCTTCTCCCGCGAGGTGTCGGACGAGTCGCACACGAGGCCGTAGTTGCCGCTGTGGATGTCGCAATAGACCAAGTGATTGCCATAACTCGACCCCGTAAAGCGGATGCCTTGCCATTGATTGGGTACACGATCGTATGGTTGGCCTTCAAACATGTTGTCGGTGCGGTCGCCGCGCATCACGATTTGCTGCTCCCCGGTGCCGATGGCCTGCAGGGTTCCCTCCACCCGCAGGTAAGCGTCGGTGTGGAAGTAGAAGCGACAGCCCGGTGCGAGGGTGAGCGTGGCTCCCTCGTCGACGGTGAGATGGCCGTAGACCAGGTACGGAAGGCGGCCTTCCAAGAGGGTGTCGCCGGTGATGTGTTGTTCGCGCAGTACTTCCACGTTTTGTTGGGTGGCCGTGAGCACGACGGCATCGGTTTCGCCGTTGGACAGGGTGAACCGCAGTTGGACGGTGATGTCCGAACACACTTCTCCGGTCGAAGCGGTCGGGGTGAGCTCCACAAAGACGCGAAGACTGTCTCCACCGCGGCAGTCGATGGTTTGTGTCATTCCGTGGTTGATGTACATGCCGTCGACATTGACGCGAAACCCGCCCGAGGCTCCGCCCGCAAAGCTCACGTCGGTGATGCTCACGCCGTGACTGTTGGGGTTATAGGCCATGAAGTAGCGGGTCGGCGTGTCAACGCCAGCCAGTACGGTGTCGAACGACAGGGTATCTACCGAGAAGCGCAGCCGGTCGCCGGCGCGCGTGTCGAATTTCTCTTCGTCCATACAGGCCGAAAGGGTGGCGACGAGTCCGCACAGGACGGCTATCCACCATCGGCTCACTCCGCTCGGACGAAGGGCAGAAGGGATGAAAGGTTTCATATCTTTATAACGAAGTCGGCCTGCTTTTATTATACCGCCCGTCAGCCGGCCGACGAGGGCGGTGAGAGAGGGCTGCCGGCCTCCTCTCACCGTCGGCGGCCCTTATGCGTCGGGGATGTTCTTCAAGATTTCGAGCAGATGGTCCCAAACCATCTTGACAGTCGGGATGTGCAGACGCTCGTCGGGACTGTGTACACCGCGTAGCGTGGGCCCGAATGAGATCATATCCATCTCCGGGTACTTCTCACTGAAGAGGCCGCACTCCAGTCCGGCGTGGATGGCCTTCACAGCAGGCTCCTTGCCATACAGACGAGCGTAGGCGTCGACCGCAATACCCAGTAACGGACTCGATGGGTCGAGGTGCCAGCCCGGATAACCGGTGTTCACGTCCACTTTGGCCCCGGCCAGGTCGAAGACCGACTTGATGGTGTCGACCGCCGAGAGGCGTTTGCTCGTGAGGTTACTGCGTTGCATGGTCTCTATGTAGATTTTTTGGTCTCTCAAATGGATGCTCGCCAGGTTGGAGGACGTTTCTACAAAGTTGTCAATGTCCTGACTCATGGCCAATATGCCGTTGGGCAGACCGATGACAGCCTTGACGAGGCGCGTTGTGAGGTCGTCAGAGAATACTTTCGGGGTGGGATCGGCCGTTTCGAGGTTGAACTCCATGGATTTCTCCGTCGTGGCATACTCGTTCTCGAAGTCTGCGGTGAGCAGATTGAACAGAACGCGCACGTCCTCCTTCTTCGCCATGGGCACACAACATACGGCGCTACCGTCGCGAGGGATGGCATTGTGCAAACCTCCGCTCTGCACGTCGGCGAGCTTCATGTCACACTCCTGCATCAGGCGCAGCAGGATGCGGAACAAGAGCAGGTTGGCATTGGCACGCTTCTTCTCGATGTCGTCGCCGGAGTGACCTCCCACCAGACCTTTCACCGACAGGCGGAAGAAGTAGCTGCCTTCGGGAGCGTCCTGCCATGTAACGTCGAACGTCGCGTTCGTGTTGGCACCGCCGGCACAGCTGATGAAAATCTGTCCTTCGTCTTCCGAGTCCAGATTCAGCAAGTATTTACCCGTCATGAAGCCGGGTCGGATGCCTGACGCACCTCCAAGACTTGTCTCCTCAGCTCGTGTAAACAAGCACTCCAGGGGGCCGTGCTCTGCTTCAGGGTCGGCCAGGAGTGCCATTTGCATCGCCACGCCGATTCCGTCGTCGGCACCGAGCGTAGTTCCCTTCGCTTTCATCCATTCGCCCTCAATCTCGGTTTGTATCGGGTCTGTATCGAAGTTGAACGAGAGACCTGCCACCTTCTCACAAACCATGTCCATGTGGCTTTGAACCACGGTCACGGCCTTGTTCTCATATCCTTTGGTTGCGGGCTTACGAATCAGAATGTTGCCCGTCTCGTCTTGCAAGGTCTCCAGGCCCAACTTGCGACCGAAGTCCGTGAGAAACGCCATCATCTTTTCCTCCTTATTGGAAGGACGGGGGATGGCATTCACTGCAGCGAAGCAGTCAAACACCCGTTTAGGTTCTAATGCTACTTGAGTCATACCTTATATATTATATTGATTAGATTCATTCGACTGTCGACAAAGGTAACGATATTCTCAGACTTGTGCAAACGCCCGGGCAAAGATTTCGTCATCACCACACAATAAAGCCCGAGCGCCTGCGTTAGATGGATGTATGAATACCAGGAAAATGTCACATCCCACCCTCCGAGTCCGCCCTTGCCCACTGGCGAAGCTCGTCCTCCGTCTCACGGTCCTGATCGGACTGTGGAGTCTCCTTCAACCCACCATCCGCGCCCAGCGCATCGTCTACGACTCGGTGAAGGTGTGCGGTTATCTGCGCCATTATTATATGTACCTTCCCGACGGATTGCAGGAAAATGCGCCGTTGGTATTCGCGCTCCATGGTTATGGCAGCCGCGGCGACGTCAACACGTGGATGAATGAGGCAGCGAAGCGACACGGATTTGCCGTGTGTGTACCCGTAGGACTGCCCGACCCGAAGGGAAATTGCAGTTGGAACGTAGGATACCCCTTTCAAGCAGGGTGGAAAGTCAATGATGTTGAAACCATGTGCCGGCTGGCGGCCCACGTTCAGAAGAAGTACCGGCTGAGCAAAGACCGCACCTACCTCACCGGCATGTCGAATGGCGGCGAGATGTGTTACCTCCTGGCTTATTCCAAGCAGACCACGTTCAAAGCTCTCGCCTCCCTGGCCGGTTTGACGCTGGTATGGATGTACAACGAGCTCGAAGCGCCGCGTTCCATCCCGTTTTTGGAGATACACGGCACCGAAGACCGCACGTCGGAGTGGACCGGCGACCTGACCAACGCCGGAGGATGGGGCGCCTACCTTCCTGTCGACATCGCAATAGGCTATCTCGTAGCTCGTAATCGTTGTCAAGAAGGCCAAGTCAGCGTCGAACAAGGCAAGTCGAAACAGGGTCAGTCGCGCACCATCGTCAAAACGCGTTATATCAACCCCACCACCCACCATGACGTATGGCTATACAAGATAGTCGGCGCTCCCCATTGCTGGTTCACCGATGATATCGACACCGGCGAAGAAGTATGGAAATTCTTCCAACAATATAATTAGTTGTAACGTTTCATTTATGTGTATTTAGCGGTCATCACCCCAGTGTGTTGGCCGCTTTTTTTAGTATAAAGTCAGAACAGATTGGAATCGAACAGGGGTCATGATTTACCGGAATCAGTCACGTTATTAATCGAACAAGTGTAGGGGCGTATCGCATACGCCCTCACGTGGGCGGAAATGAAACCAACCACAAACCCAATATATCCCAAAAATCAATCGAACAGGTGTAGGGGCGTATCGCATACGCCCTGATGTGAGC
>CALZOH010000217.1 GCA_945827465.1 uncultured Prevotellaceae bacterium | reverse complement strand
TGGAGATTTCACGGACAAACCACAGGCACCGACCTTGCAGGATGAACGCCATGACGGGTACCTTTGCAACACAATTCTTATCAGAGCCCGATGGGGTGGTACATGGCAGACAGCATGGTACAGCAGTGTAACTGTACGCTACAAGTGGAGATAAGGCTATAAGAGGTTTTTGCAGTCAAAGGAGAAAAGAGTTCACGAAGTGCAGTATCGACAGGGCAAAAACACTTTAGTTTACCCTGGTTAGCTCTTATATATATGCTAACCTAAAGTAAACTATATATAGGTAGGCAGAAATAACGTCTGCTTACCATATCGAAAAAGAGGTGAAACAAGAGGTCGGAAAACACTTTAGTTTACCTTGGTTAGCTCTTATATATATGCTAACCTAAAGTAAACTGTATATATGTCCGTCTAAAACTCGAAAACCGTAAGGATCGCTTACGTCAGGAACAGAAGCAAAGAACCGTAGAAGAGGTGCAGGAAGTCTTTCTTCCTTTGACTGCAAAAAATCTTCGTACCAGTGATAAGGCTATCGCCAATTTCACACTTGGATTTCGACAACCAGATTGATCATAGGGAAAAGAAACACCGAGTCAGGTAGTCCGCAAGAAACATATCAAGCCCACAAAACGAACTATCGTTTTTTCATCCAAACACAAAAATGAAGGTATCTGACAGGAAAGAAAGCAAGGGAAACAGGCAAAGGAACAAAATCGTGTTTCTCGTCACTTTTGTTTCTGTTTTGTTTCTTAAAAGTTTATGATTGGGCAAAAATACATGAATATCAGATGTTTATAAAATAAGCAGTTAGACTTGCGAAGTTCCAACACGTCAAAACCAAAGCGTACAGTTACGCCTTTTATGTATATTTTGCTCGCCTCTGCCCTTTTAGGACATCAACGAATCTTTATTATTGCAAAAATAAGAAGAAATATTTAGAATCAAATATTAATCTGGATATTATATGTAATTTTCACTACGGCTCTTTCATTTAAGGTAGTTTCTCTTGTTCCATCTTTTCTGCATTGGGCATACGCTATGCGGACTGGATGTAGATCCGCTCGCTACCTTTGTTACAGACAAAATCCACTTCCAGAGTCACCCTTTGCTGCTTGCCTTCCGCATTCCTCTCACGATGATAGATGTTACTCACATCTACAAGCCATCCTCGCATACGTATCTCATTGTAGATGACGTTCTCCATGATATGAGTCGGCTCGCTCTGACGGAACGACAGGATAGCGTTCCTCAGACCTACGTCCTGATAATAATACTTGGACAGCGAACCGTTTTACTTTACGAAGAACCGTCACGATTCTTTGACCTTCATGCTGCTGGTATGGCTTTCATTTATTAAGCATTTATTTGTTCCATGTGTTGAAATAATTCAGAAAGTGACACGAAGCGTGATACCTTTATCTATTGCTGTTGTGTAGGGCAACAATTGTATGTCTTTCTTGAATCGTTTACGAAAGAGGGTCTTGGAGATGGTCGGATACCGTTACACGCAAAGACCATCTCAGCTTGCGCCTGGCCTGTGGAGGCGGAGCCTGCGTTGTGATACATAAACCTTCGACTACGCGATAACCGATCATCAAGAAAATGAAACTATCGAGACTTACTTTCTGCATGATGTTGGCCGCTTGCTGCCAATTGTCTTTGCCGTTGCAGGCGCAAGATGCCGTAACCAATGCCTTTGATGACCTGAAACGTCAGGGCACCGTCAATGAACAAGATTCTGAAATGCGCCACCGAGCTTCGGCCGACGCCGTTCGTTGCCTGGTGGCTGCGCATGCCTCGCAGTCCTTTATGTGTTTTCCCGAAGACCGGTTGCACGACATCCGTCTGAACGATGGCCTGCTCCAACGATGGTTAACATCGGAGGGAGTCGGTCACAATTGCTTTGCAGCCACGTGTGCTCCCAATGAGTTTTACACGTGGCAGATTGGCGTCTTTGCTTCCAAGCAGGCTTTGCACAATATAACGGCGCCCATCGAGTTGGATGCTAACGGAGGTGCGATTCTCTTGTTGGAATAGCCCCGACCACAAGGGCCTAAGCATGGGCGAGCCTTGCCAGTCGGCGAAAAAGCAGTAACTTTGCGCCCACAAACAATTATCTAACATTCACAATATGGGTCTACAGTGTGGAATTGTTGGTTTGCCCAATGTGGGTAAATCAACCCTCTTTAATTGCCTGAGCAACGCCAAGGCTCAGGCTGCCAATTTTCCTTTTTGTACCATCGAGCCCAACGTGGGCGTCATCACCGTTCCCGACGAACGTCTGCAGAAACTGGCCGAAATAGTTCATCCGGGGCGCATCGTGCCCACTACGGTGGAGATTGTCGACATTGCCGGTTTGGTGAAGGGCGCCAGCAAGGGCGAAGGCTTGGGCAACCAGTTCCTGGCCAACATTCGCGAGACGGATGCCATCATTCACGTGCTGCGTTGCTTCGACGATGAGAACGTCACCCACGTTGATGGTAGCGTTGACCCCGTACGCGACAAGGAAATTATCGACACCGAATTACAGATCAAAGACCTTGACACCATCGAAAACCGTCTGCGCCGTGTGGAAAAGGTGGCCCAGATGGGCGGCGATCAGAATGCCAAGACCGAATATGCCGTGCTGCTCGCTTACAAGGAGGCGCTCCAACAGGGACGCTCGGCCCGCACCGTTACTTTTGAGAAGAAAGAAGAACAGCAGGCTGCCCGCAACCTTTTCCTGCTGACGGCTAAACCGGTGCTCTACGTGTGCAACGTCGACGAGGGCAGTGCCGTGACAGGCAATGCTTACGTGGAAGCTGTGCGCGAGGCTATCAAGGACGAGCACGCCGACTTGCTGGTGGTGGCAGCCCGTACCGAGGCCGACATTGCCGAACTGGAAACCTACGAAGAGCGTCAGATGTTCCTGCAAGACGTCGGACTCACCGAGTCGGGCAGCAACCGCCTCATTAAGGCGGCTTACAGCCTGCTCAATCTCGAAACCTTCATCACGGCCGGCGAAATGGAGGTGAAAGCCTGGACCTATCGCAAGGGCTGGAAGGCTCCGCAATGTGCGGGCGTCATCCATACCGATTTCGAGAAAGGTTTCATCCGCGCTGAGGTCATCAAGTACGAAGACTATATCCACTACGGAAGTGAGGCCGCCGTGCGCGAGGCCGGCAAGCTCAATGTAGAAGGAAAGGAATACGTGGTGCAGGACGGTGACATCATGCACTTCCGCTTTAACGTATAACGGCTCCGCATCTTTTTCAACAAACCGACATTGACAATGATACCCTGCTTCATCCATTGGTCGCCCGACGTGGTTGCGTTCTCCGTTTTCGGATTCCACGTGCGCTGGTATGCCCTGTGCTGGTGTCTGGCCCTCTATCTGGCCTACTTCAACATGCACCGTCTTTACCGTCATCAGAAAATCAGTGACGAAATCTTCGAGCCCATTTTCATTTATTGCTTCTTAGGAGTGCTCATCGGAGCGCGCCTCGGCCATTGCCTGTTCTACGAGCCGGCCTTCTACCTGAGTCATCCCATCGAGATGTTGCTGCCCATTCACAAGTTCCAGAGCGGCTGGCGGCTGGTGGGCTACGAGGGCCTTTCGAGCCACGGCGGCGTGCTGGGCCTTTTTGTGGCTATTTGGCTTTACTGCAAGCATACCAAGATGAATGTGATGCACGTGCTCGACAACATGGGCGTCATCACACCTCTCTCAGCGGCCTTCATTCGACTGGGCAATCTGATGAACTCCGAAATAGTGGGTCATCCCACCGACATGCCCTGGGGATTTATTTTTGCCCGCAATGGCGAGGACTTTGCCCGCCATCCGGCGCAGCTTTACGAAAGTCTGACCTACCTGCTTATCTTCATCATCTTCCAGTTTGTTTATCGCAAGCAGGCCCATCGTGTGGGGAGTGGCTACTTCTTCGGACTGTGTCTGACGAGCATTTTCACCTTCCGCTTCTTCATTGAGTTCATCAAGGCCGATCAGGTGGCTGCCGAAGCCGACTTCCTCATCAACATCGGACAGTTGCTCAGTCTGCCTCTGGTGGCGTTGGGACTCTACTGCCTGTTGGGAGGAAAGTACTGCCGCAAACTGGCTGAGAAGAAATAATCAAACCATCTGATTTGGATTAGACCATAACAGAAGAGGGTGAGTCTCAAGACAGACTCATCCTCTTCTCGTAGTAAAAGGAGAGAAGGCTCAAAATAGCATGGAAACCTTGCTGCGTTTTGCGGGAGGCTTTCAACGACAATATGCTCGCTGCCGTCGTTTCCTGTTCGCCCACATCAGGGCGTATGCGATACGCCCCTACAGTTTACGGCGAAATACTCATACAGAACGACACCATCCATCACCGCATCTCCAACGAATCAATGGTAAATATGTAGGTGCGTATCGCATACGCCCTCCATGGCGGCGAACCTGACAAACCTGGCTCGTGGGGAACGTTTTCCCAAGCGGGGAAACCTTGCTCGTTTCCAGGGGAACGTTTTCCCAAGCGGGAAAAGCTTGCCCGGTTCCAGGGGAACACTTTCCCAAGCGGGAAAAGCTTGCCCGGCTCGTGGGGAACATTTTCCCAGGCGGGGAAACCTTGCTCGTTTCCAGGGGAACGTTTTCCCAGGCGGGAAAACCTTGCCCGTTTCCAGGGGAACGTTTTCCCAAGCGGGGAAACCTTGCTCGGTTCCAGGGGAACATTTTCC
>CALZOH010000216.1 GCA_945827465.1 uncultured Prevotellaceae bacterium | reverse complement strand
GGTCTACTCTTGTCAGGAGTGAAGCTAGTGTAAAATTACTCTTGCTCTACTCTTGTCAGGCGTGCGCTGTTGTAAAATTACACTAGGTCCACTCTTGTCTGGAGTGAAGCTAGTGTAAAATTACATCAGGCTCTCTTCAACTTAAAGTTCGCTGTTGTAAAATTACTCTTGTTCTTCTTCAACCTGAAGTGACGTAAGAATAAGAATGCGCAAAGCTCTCTTGAGGGCTGAGAGAGACTTTGCGCATAATTGTCGATGGACTGATTGGGGTTAAAACGGCCAATTGAAGAATAAAGTATGGCTTCTTCCGGTATGACTGCGGGTCAAAACGGGAGATGCTACTTTTCCGAGTCGAAGATCTTGTCCATCAGTTGCCATTTTTCAGCCGAGGTGGCATGTGGATCGCAACCTTGGAACTGACTGACGTAGGCTTCCCATTCGGCTTGGCGGGGAAGGGTGGAAAGGCGTTGCATGTCGCGCTCCCAATCGAAATCGTCGACGGTGTCGACAATCATGAATAGTTGGTTGTGGAGCGCATAGATTTGCATGGAAAGTATGCCTACTTCATGTTGACCGGCGATGATTTCGGGCCATACATGAGCATGGGCTTCAAGATACCGGTCGATAAGTGCCGGATCGTCTTTCAAGGTAAGCGTCTGACAGTAGCGTTTCATCTTCTCAATATCTGTTTGGTGTGACGGTGGGAGGATGATAGTTTGAAATAGTCGCGGGCATTGTAATAACTGATGGCCTCCACCATTTGCTCGATAAGGGGCATTTCATCCTGAGGCATTTCGCCGGCTTCAACATCGCGTCCGATGAGGTTGCAGAGAATGCGGCGGAAGTATTCGTGACGCGGATAAGAGAGGAAGGAGCGTGAGTCGGTGAGCATTCCTACAAAACGACTGAGCAGACCGTATTGTGAGAGTGTGTTGAGATGACGCTCGATGCCATCTTTCTGGTCGGAGAACCACCAGGCTGCTCCCCATTGTATCTTGCCCGGCTGCGGTCCTTGCTGAAAATTACCGATCATGGAGGCTACCATTTCGTTGTCGGCCGGATTCAGGTTGTAGAGAATGGTCTTGGCCAGATGACCTTCGGCATCGAGACGGTCGAGGAAGCGGGCCATGGATAGGGCTGTCTGACATTGTCCGATGGAGTCGAAACCTGTGTCGGGACCAATAAGGGCCATCATGCGCGAGTTGTTATTGCGCTGCGGACCGTAATGATACTGTTGCACCCATCCCTTCTCGTCGTCCATCAGAGCCAAATCATAGAGTAGGGCAGAGCGGAAGAGGGATACTTCGGTAGGATTAGGTTGGTGACCGGCCCTTACCTGACTGAAGATTTGGTTGACTTGTGACTCCGTGTAGTCGTCGGCATAGAAACGGTCGATGCCATGGTCGCTGAGTGAACAGCCCTGCGAGGCAAAGAAGTCGTGACGTATTCGCAGTGCTTCAATCAGGTCGCGGTAACTACGGATATCGGTTTCGGCTACTTCGGCCAAGCGGTCCACGTAGGCGTTGAAGTCCGTGGGGCGGTCAATGGTCATTGCCTTGTCGGGACGCCATGCCGGAAGCATGCGCGGTCCCGTTGCTTGTTGCTTTCGGTATTGTTCGTGGTAGCAAAGAGAATCAACGGGGTCGTCGGTAGTACAAACTACTTCTACCTTGTATCTCTTCATCAAACCGACGGCGGTCATGTCGGGCTGTTGCAACTTTTCATTACATTCATCAAAAATCTCACGTGCCGTACGGGTGTTCAGTGTGCGATGAATGTTGAAAGCTGTGCTGAGTTCCAAGTGCGCCCAGTGATAAAGCGGGTTGCGCATGGCATGTTCCAGCGTATCGGCCCAATGATAGAATTTCTCCCAGGCTGAAGCATCCCCGGTGATATACTTCTCCTCAATGCCGTTGGTGCGCATGGCTCTCCATTTATAATGGTCGCCACCGAGCCAAAGTTCGGTGATGTCGTTGAAACGATGGTCTTCGGCCACCATACGCGGGTCGAGGTGGCAATGATAGTCAATGATGGGCAGATTGGCTGCATGTCCGTCGTAGAGCTGCTGGGCTGTTTCGGTGCCGAGCAGGAAGTCTTTTCCCATAAATGCCTTCATCTGATTTCCTGAATGAGTTGAACAACTTCTTGACATTTCTCTTGGATGGCCTTCCAGTCTTGGTTGGCAATGACAGTCTTGGGGAAAAGCTTGGAACCCATACCCACACATGCTGCTCCTGCCTTGAACCATTCTGCCAGATTCTCGCGGGTGGGTTCTACTCCACCGGTAACCATGACACGGCTCCAAGGCATGGGGGCCAACAGGGCTTTAACAAAGCGAGGCGTAAGCACTTCGCCGGGAAATACCTTCACCAAGTCGCAACCGATCTCTTGTGCATTGCCCACTTCGGTAATGGTGCCGCAGCCGGGCACGTAGGCTACACCGCGTCGGTGGCAGGTGCGTGCTACACGCTCGTTGAACAGCGGACCTACAATGAAATCAGCACCTAATTGTAGGTAGCGCGCTGCCGTAGCTTCTTCTACAATCGATCCGGCACCTAAAGCCATATCTTTACATTCGCTGCGCACGAAACTGATGAGCGAAGCAAACACTTCGTCGGCTCGGTCGCCACGATTGGTAAATTCAAATACTCTGATGCCACCTTCGTAGCAGGCGCGCACCACTTCTTTTGCCACTTGGGCATCTGCATGAAAGAAAACCGGAACGACCGGAACAGTCTGAAGTTTCAGCAGAACTTCTGTTTTTGAAAAAGTAGACATATCAGGAATGCGATGTTAGTTGTTGGGATAAATGCTGCGGGCAATGCCCAATTCCAGTCCGCGCAACTCAGCGAGACCGCGCAGACGTCCCAGGCAGGAGTAGCCGGGGTTGGTGGTCTTGTTCAGGTCGTCAATCATTTGGTGACCGTGGTCGGGGCGCATGATGATACACTCCTTGCGCTCTTGTTCCAGCTTCAGCAAGGCTTCCATCACGGCATACATATCGGTGTCTCCTTCCAAATGACCTGTTTCTACAAAGTCACCATCAGGAGTGCGCTGTGTATTGCGCAGATGAACGAAGTGAATTCGTTCGCCAAAACGTTGAATCCAGTCGACCATGTCGTTGGCTGCACTGACTCCCAGTGAGCCGGTGCATAGACACAAACCGTTAGACTGACTCGGAACGGCATCAATGAGGGCTTGAAAATCTTCGGCACGGCTCAGAATGCGCGGTAATCCGAGAATAGGTATGGGCGGATCGTCAGGGTGAATGACCAGTCTGACACCGGCCTCTTCGGCTGCCGGAGTTACGGCCTGAAGAAATTCTACCAGATTGTTACGGAGCTCTTCTGCCGAGATACCTTCGTAGCGGCGCAATTCGCGGCGGAATTCATCAAGAGTAAAACTTTCTTCGGCTCCTGGCAGTCCGGCAATCATATTGCGTGTGAGTTGCTCCACTTCTTCGGGAGTCATTTGCCGGAAGCGTGCCTCGGCTTGTGCAATTTCTTCTTGGGTATATTCCTCTTTGGCTCCTTCACGTTTCAGGATGAAAAGGTCAAAGGCGATATATGCCGACTTCTCGAAACGCAAAGCGCGGCTGCCGTCAGGCATCCGATAGGATAGGTCGGTGCGTGTCCAGTCAAGGACGGGCATAAAGTTATAGGTGACTACCTTGATGCCGCAGTGTCCGAGGTTGCGCAGCGAAGTGCAATAGTTGTTGATATATTGACGGTAATTACCCGTGCGGGTTTTGATATGTTCGTGTACGGGAACACTTTCTACAGCGTTCCAGATGAGTCCGGCAGCTTCAATCATGTTCTTGCGTTTCATGATTTCTTCTTCGGTCCATACTTCACCATTGGGAATGTGATGGAGGGCGGTTACAACGCCGGTAGCACCAGTTTGTTTAATGTCCGACAGGCTGACCGGATCGTTGGGGCCATACCAGCGGAATGATTGTTGGCAAAAATACATATTGGTAAAAGTAATGATGTGGAACAATTAAATACAAAATACGTTGAAGCCTCCGTCGACTACTGCCACGGTACCAGTCACGAAGCGTGAAGCATCGCTGATGAGGTAATGAATCGTACCGCAGAGTTCTTCGGGTTGCCCCATCCGTCCCATAGGCGTATGTCGGATAATGTCTTGACCGCGCTCAGTCCAACTTCCGTCAGGATGAGTCAGCAGGGTGCGGTTTTGTTCGGTGAGGAAGAAGCCGGGTGCAATGGCATTAACACGAATGCCGGGCCCAAACTTTTTAGCCACTTCCGTAGCCATGAAGGCTGTGAAGTTGCTCACTCCTGCCTTGGCCATTCCGTAGCCGGCTACGCGTGTGAGCGGTCGGAAGGCCGACATAGACGAGAAATTGACAATGGTGCCTCGGCCCTGTTGGGCAATAGGGTGTAGGAAGACTTGCGTGGGGAGAAGAGTTCCCGTGAGGTTGAGCTCTTGAACCTTTCGGAAGTCGTCAGCGTTCAAATCAAAAATCGTTTTATCGGGTGCGATTGTTGCACCGGGCATATTGCCGCCGGCACCATTGAGCAACGTGTCAATGTGTCCGTAAAGCTGTAGGATTTCGTCACAAGTAGTTTGCAGACGTTCTTTATCGAGTACATCGCAAACGTGGAACGAAGCTACACCTCCTTCTTGGCGAATATCTTCGACCAAGGTATGACCTACTTCGGCTTTTCGGCCCAAGATGGCAACTTTGGCTCCTTGCAGCGCCAGATATTTG
>CALZOH010000215.1 GCA_945827465.1 uncultured Prevotellaceae bacterium | reverse complement strand
GTTTCAGGCTGACGGCATCTTCATAATGCTTGCTCCTGGCATTCCGGCTCCAGGCATTGATGGTGTCAACGAGCGACCGGAAGTAATCATTCATCGTATCCCGATGTTCCGCCATGACCTGCGTCCAGGTGGATGACTTGAACTGCATCAATTTCTCTTCCTCCTTGCGAATGGCATCAAGCAGAGCTGCCTTTGCCCGCAGAAACTTTTCGTGGGAGGTTTCGTAATCATTTAATACGCCGTAGAAGCGATTCATTAACTCAAAGTGAGTTGACTTCCTCAATCTATAGAGAGGTAACGAACTAATTTTCAACATAACAATTATATATTTGTAGATTCTATTATTTGGATGGAGATGTTCCTTCTGTGATACGAGAAACCTCTTCCTATCAACTGTATTGATAGATGCAAAAACCATGCCAAATGGTCATCACACATAGAACAATAGTCGTTTTCGGCTTAAAAGGTTGATTTGCCATTTACAAAACGCCACTGACGCATGTCGTTCAGGCGGTGAAGGGATGAAACCCTTCAGTGCAAGTGTTCAATGAGGTATTGAACTACTTCAAGACGCCATTGCACGTGTGCAATCATTCATTGAACTACTTCAAAGTGGAAATGTGCATGACGCAATGGGATGATGAACCACGACAAAATGAGAATCGCTTGTTGACAAGATGATGATGAACTGCTACAAAATATATTCATATCAAATGCTTATCGACTGATGGCTTTAAATATTCAAAAAGTTTTATTAGCGTTCATCATACTATCATCCGATTTTTATCTTCTTTGGATAAGATAGGCGGCTACTCGGCATGAAAAATGCAAATCCGTCGGCTTTTCATTTTGTTCTGCACTCGCTTTGCACTATCTTTGTCCGCAAATTATCGCTATTAAAAAGAAGTTTGTTATGTCACGTCTTACGGATATTTCCCATCGAAGCCAGAGTTTGCTCGTCCTCTTCATGCTATCTATCGGGCTGTCGGCCAAAGTTATTATTCCCCATCATCAGCAAGATGACACGGCCGGAATAATGAGTCCGGCGTATTGGAACTTTTGGAACGATGATGAGCAAGCACGCATTGACCGAGACATTCAGCGCTACCGTCAAGCCGAAGCTGTTATTTTCCATGAAAACTTAGAGGTTGGTACCACTGTCGAAATTGAACAATTGGACCATGCCTTCTACTTCGGCGCTTCGATGTTTAACTACAATCAGCTGGGCACTCCGTCGTGCAACCAGCGCTACCGCGAGTTGTGGGGAACTTTGTTCAACTCTGCCACCGTTCCTTTCTATTGGAAAACGTTTGAGATGCAACCCGGTCGTCCCCGCTTTCGCGAAGAGTATTGGGATACTGAACAGTATTGGAACACTCAGGAATCGCCCAAACTGCAACCTCATTGGCGCAGACCGGCCCCCGACCCCATGGTGGACTATTGCCTCAGCCGGGGAGTTCGCGTCCACGGACATCCGCTCATTTGGGGCAACCGCAAATGGCATCACCCCGATTGGATAGAAACATTCGTGCTCGACTCCACCGAGCGCAAAGTTATGAATGAACTGCTCATTGAGGAAGCCACACTGAGCAACTATAAAGATGGCGATGTATTTTCGGAAGCATATCATCAACTCACGCCCCGTCAATTAGCCGAGCGCTTGCCCAACATGACGGAACGCATCAACCGGCTTTTCAGAGAGCGCATTGCCTGCATTGCCAACTATTATGGTGATCGCATTTCGAGTTGGGATGTGGTGAACGAAAGTAGCGCTGATTATGCTCGCGGTTATTTTAAGTCGCAAGAACCGCTTACGAAGAGCGTCTACGGCATTATGCCCGGCGATTACGTGTTTGCTGCATTTGACGAAGCCGCACAACACTTTTCTAAAAATGTCAAACTCAACATCAACGATTACGACACCAACCAAACCTATGCCGACTGGGTGAAGGAACTGCTGAAACGCGGTGCGCGCATCGATGTGGTCGGTTCGCAGATGCACCTCTTCAACCCGAAACAATGCAGCGACATCGCCGAAGGCAAGGAACTGATGACTCCGACTCATGTAAGAGCCGTTATGGAACGGCTATCCACTCCCGGCCTGCCCCTCCATCTGAGTGAAATCACCATTACTTCACCCTCGCAGGATGAGCGTGGACTGATCACACAAGCCATCATTGCCCGCAACCTCTACCGACTTTGGTTCAGTCAACCGGCCATGGAGGGAATCACCTGGTGGAATGTGGTAGACGACTGCGGAGCTCCCGGCGAACCTTCTTTCTCAGGACTGTTCACACGCGACATGCAACCGAAACCGGCCTACTATGCCCTTGAAGAACTGATTCACCACGAATGGATGACGCGCACCCAAGCACGCGTTCAACAAAAAGGGAAGATTTGTTTTCGAGGTTTCAAGGGGAAATATCGTTTGACCTGGAAAGACAAGAAAGGTAAACGTCAAGAGATGATCTATACATTAAAGTAGCGATACCCCTACGCGAAAATTTCAATCTTATAACATTCTTAAATGAAGCATACAATATCGACCATTTGGAAAATTCATGTAAAAATTTTGCTTTGCAATTAAAAGATTTTGTAAATTCGCACCGACAACAAGAACTCGCAATAAAATGTTATATATCCGTTGTATTATGAAATCCTATCATTCCATTGCTATTGCAATCCTTTTATCAGGTTTAATAGCATCCTTGGCATCATGTAAGGACGAAGTTGATGAAAGTGATTTGTTCACCTTTACCGGCGAAACAGCCTATTCATATCTTCAGAACAACGAAGACTTCACTGACTTCGCGTACATCCTTTCAAGAGTAAAACTTAGCAAACGTTCACAATCCACTATTTCAGAATTGCTATCTGCCCGTGGTAATTACACAGTATTTGCGCCCACCAATGAGGCCATCGAACATTTCTTAGACTCGGTTTATGAGACCAAGAATTTCGACCTCACCCAAATACCCGATTCCATGGCCGAAGCCATTGCCAAAAACAGTTTGATTGACCATAAGGAACAGCCCTCTTATCTTTCCACCACCTTTGTAACCGGTGCCTTGGGTAAGACCAACATGAACAGCCGCTATATTCAGATTGACTACGACAACGCTCCCGATGGGTCGCTGATTACATTGGTCAACCTGCGTTCAAGAATCATCACGCCTGACATTGAGGTAATCAACGGCGTTATTCATACCATCGACCACGTCATCGATATGAGCGCCTCTACCCTGCCCGACTTGATTAAGCAAACCGAGAACACGCGCATCTTTGGCAAGTTATTGGAGTTGACAGGATGGGACGACTCGATGCTGCTTTATATCGATCAAGCATATGAGGAGTATCATGCTCCCATGGGCAATATCGACAAGGGCGGCGGTTATGCGGAAGGCGAAATGGGTCCTACGCCCGAACACCACTTCTATGGCTACACGGCCTTTGTGGAACCCGACAGTATCTTTGTCGAGAAGTGGGGCATTCCGGCACCGATTATTGTCAACGGAAACGTTCAGAATTATGACGAGATCATTGCCGCCTGCACGAAAAAGTGCAAGGAAGTCTATCCCAACGCCACTGACGAAGATCTGACCAGCACGCGCAACGCCGTCAATCAATTTGTTTCGTACCACCTCCTGCCGGAACGCATTATCTATAACCTGTTGGTCGTTCATAAGACCGAAATGGGTTACGCCTGGAAGAGTCCCGACATCTTGTCGATCAATGCGTGGGAATATTATGAAACAATGGGCTACCCGCGCCGTATCATCAAGATTACCGAAGGAGCCCAAACCAAAGGAAAGCGTATCAACCGTCACTCCACTTATAATAACGGATTCTTTGATAAATACGACGAGGCATCGTGCGACCGTCCGGGCATCAAGATTTTGGAAAACAACGGAGGATTGGTTTCAAATGCCTTGAATGGATTCTACTACACCCTTGACGACATCCTTGTTTATGATGAAGACGTTCCCAACAAAGTGCTCAACGAGCGCATGCGTTACGACTTCACAGCCATCTGTCCTGATTTGATGACCAACGGAATCCGCCAAATGGACCAGAACGACCCGTGGATTCCCATTCTGCCCGGATACCTGAAGAATTGGTGGTATAACGAAGATACCTACTGGCGCTATGCTCCCTACTACAGCACTTCGATTGCCAACTACCAGTGTGACGAGATCAACATCCTCGGGCAATACGATTTCATCTTCCGCTTACCTCCCGTACCATACGACGGAACCTGGGAGTTCCGCATTTGTGCTCCCGAAATCTCGCACTTCGGCATGTTCCAGGTCTACCTCGGTACCGACCGCAACAACTTAATGCCTATCGGCCTGCCGCTTGACTTCCGCTTGCCGTCGAGTAACCCCAAGATTGGCTGGGTAATGGACACCAACGACATTGATTACAATCGGGAAGTAGACAAGACCATGCGCAACCACGGCTACATGAAGAATACGATGCACGACGGTCCGACCAGCGGTAGCGCAGTGAACGTGAGCATGCGAGCACAGAACGGCGACTATATTCGCCTTCGCAAGATTATCTATAACGGGCGCATGACTCCCGAAGAGACCTACTACGTCCGCATCAAGTCTGTTCTGGAGAATACACGTACCTGCTGTATGCTCGACTTCTTTGAGCTGGTGCCCAAGTCAGTTTACGGCGGTGAAGAAATGGAAGATCCTTGGTGATTCATGAAGGTTTGACCGGATCGAACCAAATAGCAAAAGGGAGGGACGCTTCATTCAGGCGTCCCTCCTTTTTGCACTCCATTATTTCCCCTATCCACCGCCAACTTCTTATCTCGCTTGACCCAATCAGGTTGTTCTATTCGATTCTATGCCGTTCCTTCCACCATATTCGTGTAAATT
>CALZOH010000214.1 GCA_945827465.1 uncultured Prevotellaceae bacterium | reverse complement strand
GAAAAGAAGATGAAAAACCCTCGTTTTTCAAATCTGCTTTTCCGAGATGCAGCCTAACTTATCAAAAGTTAGTGCAAATCGAGAGAAAAGAAGATGAAAAACCCTCGTTTTTCAAATCTGCTTTTCCGAGATGCAGCCTGACTTATCAAAAGTTAGTGCAAATCGAGAGAAGAACAACACGAAAGACCTTAGATTTTGAGTTTGTTCATCCGAGGCAAAGCCCGACACCACGAAAAATCAACGCAAACAAGAAATGTCTCACCGAAAACCCTTAACTTTGCGCCTGTCATAAAAACATCTCCATCATGAAATTCATCTCTTGGAACGTCAACGGTCTGCGAGCCTGCCAGGGCAAAGGATTCTCAGAATCATTCCGGCAATGGGACGCCGACTTCGTATGTCTGCAAGAAACCAAGATGCAGGCAGGACAACTCGACCTGGAGTTTCCCGGCTATCAGTCATTCTGGAACTATGCCGACAAGAAAGGCTATTCCGGAACAGCCATCTTTACCCGTCACCAGCCCCTGAAGGCCACACTCGGAATGGGCATAGACGAACACGACCACGAAGGCCGACTCATCACACTGGAATATCCTACCTTCTACCTGATAACAGCCTACGTACCCAATTCGCAAGACGAACTGCGCCGGCTGGACTATCGCATGAAGTGGGAAGACGACTTCAGAAACTACCTGCAAGGCCTCGACCGGGAAAAACCCGTCATCCTCTGCGGCGACCTCAACGTAGCCCACCGCGAAATAGACCTCAAGAACCCCAAGACCAACCGACGCAATGCCGGATTTACCGACGAAGAACGGGCCAAGATGACCCTCCTGCTTTCGAAAGGGTTCACCGACACCTTCAGATACTTCTACCCCGACCAGACCGACATCTACTCCTGGTGGTCGTATCGCTTCAAAGCCCGCGAAAAGAATGCCGGGTGGCGCATCGACTACTTCATCACCTCCGAAAGGCTCAATCCGCAACTGAGAGATGCCGCCATCCTCACCGACGTCTACGGCAGCGACCATTGTCCGGTAGAACTCATAGCCGAACTCTAACGGCATCGCGCCATCGCCATGGCGCACCCATCCAGATAAAAAGATTGCTTTTGCATTCCTTCCGCCCCAAAGGCTGCCGAACGAAGCAAAAGCAATCTTTTATTGTTTATATCCCGGTAGTCGCCTACTTCACCTCCACAAAATGATCTACCGTGGCCTTACAGATCGGACAAACGTAATCGGCCGGTAGCGGACCGTCACTTTCGACCTCGTAACCACAAATATCACAACGGAACTTGCGCTTACCCGAAGTAGCCTTTTCTTCCTCCTCGCCACGATAAGTAGGAGCATTCTTGGGAGCCTTACCCTTCACCACGCGATGATAATAGTCATACGTCATCGGAGTACCCTCGCCCTTTTCGGCATCGACCAAACGACCCAGAACCACCACGTGGGTCTCGGCATCAACGAAGTTCAAAGCCTCCAGCACCAACCGGCCGGCGAACTTCCCCTTCACAATCGGAGCACCCGCCATCACATCGTAGCCATAATCGGCATACTTGTCGGCATCACGACTGGAGCGGAACCCAAAGGAACCAATCACAGAAGTATCGCTTTCCTCAGCAATGATAGACAGAGAAAACTTTCCGCAGCGACGAATGGCATCCAACGTAAAATTGTTCTTATTCAACGAAACCGCCAAAATAGGATTCTCGCTCGTCACCTGAAAACAGGTATTGATGATGCAACCAACAGGGCGACCACCATCAAAAGTACCTACCACATACAAGCCGTAGGTAAGTTGAAATAATGCAGTTTTATCCATATCAGTACTATTATAAATCGGCATCAAAAGTACGGAATTATTTTAAGAACACGCGTCGGCGAACAAGAAAACCCTTCTTCGACTTTGCTTTTTTACAGCTTTGCAGTAACTTTGCGGCCGAAACAAACACCATTTGATGAATACTTATTTAGTTACAGGAGCAGCCGGATTTATCGGAGCCAATTATATTAAGTACCTGCTCAAAGAGTTTGAAGATGTACGCATTGTGATTCTTGACTTACTGACCTACGCAGGCTATTTCGGAACAATAGATAAAGACATTGACAACGAACGTTGCTTTTTCTATAAAGGAGATATTGGCAACCGCGCCCTACTTGACCAACTATTCCAAGAATATCGCTTTGATGTGGTAGTCAACTTCGCCGCCGAAAGCCATGTTGACCGCAGCATCTCCAACCCACAACTCTTCCTGCAAACGAACATACTCGGAACCCAATCCCTACTCGAAGCCGCACGCACGGCATGGGTTACCGGTCGCGACGAACAGGGTTATCCCACCTGGAGAAAAGGCGTCAGGTTCCACCAAGTGTCTACCGACGAAGTATATGGCAGCCTCGGTCCGGAAGGATTCTTCACCGAAAACACTCCCCTCTCGCCCCACAGCCCTTACAGCGCATCGAAAGCCAGTGCCGATATGGTCGTAATGGCTTATCACGATACCTACAAAATGCCGACAAGCATCACCCGCTGCTCCAACAACTACGGACCTTACCAGTTCCCGGAAAAACTCATCCCACTGGTCATTAACAATATTCTTAACAAGAAATCACTCCCCATCTACGGAAAGGGAGACAACATCCGTGACTGGCTCTTCGTGGAAGACCATTGCAAAGCCATCGAAACGGTCATTCGCAAAGGAAATGAAGGAAGCGTCTACAACGTAGGCGGTCACAATGAGATGAAGAACATCGACATCGTGAAAATTATCCTGCAAACCATCCACGACATCATGGAGCAAGAACCGGGCTACCGTTCGTTACTGAAAGTTCAAGATAAAGACGCTTCCGGCGAAATCAATATCGGTTGGATCAACGAAGGCCTCATCACCTACGTAAAAGACCGCCTCGGCCATGACCAGCGCTATGGCATTGACCCCACAAAGATTCATACGGACCTGGGATGGCTGCCCGAAACAGACTTTGCAACCGGTATCAAGAAAACCATTCGCTGGTATCTTGACAATCATAATTGGGTAGAAGCTGTCACCAATAGCGACTATCAAGAGTACTACCAGAAAATGTACGGCGGCAAGAACTAATTGCCTCTATCCGATTCTCTCTACAAACTTATTATCGATTACCGTAGTGTATCCGCTCCTGATTTTCCAGTTCTGCGGATACAAATTATTGGCATGCGCCCCCAAGTTGTTGACAAAGCCCAAAGGCTGTCCCTGCCAAGTTAACAACACGTAACCCCGCGGCGTCGACGGCGGCAACGTGAGTGACTGACGTCGCAAATAGGCCAAAGCCTCTTCACCCTCAACGGCCACCCGTGGGAAAGCGTCGGTACAACAGCAATGGCTCAAGGCCAAGCCCTGCAAAGGTTGCAACTTCCGACCTTTCACCGTAGCCAGATCCACTCCTGCCGACAACACTTTTAAAGCACTCAGCAACTGCCCCACCGACGCGGCATGCCAACCGTCAATGGCCCACTGCTGATCACCCGATTGCCACATTCGCCAACCTTCCGGCCGGGGAGCCAGCCACTGCAAGGCAGGCTCCTTGAGTTTCGGAAGCACAACGGGTTTCGTCCTGCGCTGACCCTGCAACGCAGGAGCGGTCTTGCGCAGCAAAGCCAAGAAGAAGCCTTCACCTTCTGTCAGATGAGGCAAAAAGCGATAGACCGGCCCCGACAATTCATCACACAGCGAACCCGTAATACTCCAAGCAGCATCAACCGGAATCTCGACCAATTCAGCGCCCAACTCCCGACACATCCACATCACGTTGCGTTCATTCTCCTCTGTATTATACGTACAAGTACTATAAATCAAGTAACCGCCTTCGGCAAGTGCCGGCCATACATCCTTCACGATAGTACGCTGACGCGAAGCGCATGCCATGACATTATCGGTCGACCATTCCTCTAAGGCAGGATTGTCCTTGCGAAACATACCCTCACCCGAACAGGGCGCATCAACGGCTATCACATCGAAATAACCGGGAAGGGCACCACCAAAGTCAGCCGGATAATTGTTGGTCACCACCGTTGCAGGATGTCCCCACTTCTGCATATTCTCCACCAACACCTGAGCGCGAAGTTTCACGGGCTCGTTGCTGACCAACAGGGATTCCGGCGGAAGGCATGAACGAATCAAAGTTGACTTCCCCCCCGGCGCCGCACAAAGGTCGAGCACCTTTCGAGGTGAACCGCACACACGCAAAGCCTGCTCCACAAACATGGAGGAAGGCTCTTGCACATAATAAGCACCTTGGTGAAACAACGGGTCAAAAGTAAAGGCCGGACGCTCATTCAGATAATGACCGTAGGAAGACCACGGCACAGCAGCCAAAGTTCCGGCCACACGAAATCCTTTCCCATCGTTGGGACGAAAAGCCACACGAGCCGGCTCATCCAAAGCCTCAGCCAAACGAAGAAATGCCTCCCGACCCAGCAGGAGCTCCATATTTCGAGAGAAATCTTGGGGTAAATTCATCGACACTTAATAATAGATGGTGCAAACTTACTACATTTCTGCCAAACACGTCCAGGGGCATATACTTTTTCGCGCCCTACCCCATCCGGAGCATCGGACACGCCTCTACAGACGCCAAACTCTCATCCGAACGATCGCACAACGCCAAGACGAACATTGCGCATATAATCGGCTACATCACATTTTGCATTTGTTCATTTGGATGTCTACCGACCCACACAACATCCTTGCCACCACGAATCACCCCTTTGCGCCATGAGCAATTTCGTCATCGCGGTTGCGATGGACACTTTGCGCAAGGAGCAAACTCATTTTCGCACTTGTGAGACCCTTTGCGCAGTGAGCAATTTCATTTTCGCGGTTGCGATAGCCACTTTGCGCAAGGAGCAAACTCATTTT
>CALZOH010000213.1 GCA_945827465.1 uncultured Prevotellaceae bacterium | reverse complement strand
ATATCACACTAACCTTACTCCGGTGAAGAGTAAGCCTCATGTGGTTTCACACTAAGCTCTCTCCAATGAAGAGTACGCTCATGTGATATCACACTAACCTCTCTTCAACTTAAAGTGAGGATGTATTGGTTTGCACATCCTCATTTCGTATCGATCAATATTCTATACCGCTTCTACCGGTAGCCTGCATGTATTCTACTATCCTAACCTTAAACCCAAATCGGTCATTAGACTATTATGCGCAAACAAGAGTTGTTATCATCATAACGCTAATGACCGATTTGGGTTTAAAAGGACATCCTGATTTCAGAAAATGATTTCCTCCTCCCCCTTGAGAAGCTTCCCCACAAGATTATTGTAACTTTGCAATCATCAACTCGCTTATACACCATTATTATATATATACTACTATGGATTGGCTAAATGCAAAACAATTGCTGACGGTTTGTACGCTTTCATGGGCCTTGAGCCTGCCTCTACAAGCCGGCAGTTTTACACCCACCGACAATGGTCGGGCACTTATCAACCCCGGTATGGGATGGACCATGCACTTTTATTCCAATTTGCTGGTCAACTATGGTTCTAAGCTGGAACCGTCGGATGTTCTTGACGACTTTCCGGGATTGTCGACCGTCTATCTGCGCCTGCCTTGGAGTTTCTTGGAACCGGAAGAAGGCGACTTTGCATGGGAAACCATCGACACACCGGCAGCCCGCTGGACTGACGTTGGCAAAAAAGTGGCCCTGCGCATTACTTCCACCGAGAATTGGATGCAAATGGGCACGCCCAAATGGGTGTTCGATGCCGGAGCACGCTTTTATGAAGTCAACGGATACCGCGAACCGGAATACAACGACAGTATTTTCCTGGCAAAGTTGGACCATTTCTTAGAAGCCTTAGCGGCCCGTTACGACAACAATCCCAATGTGGCGTTCATCGACATCGGTCACTTCGGTATGTGGGGCGAAGGCCACACCGTGCTGACCTCTCCCGTTCACGGCAAAGAATGGGGATTTGAAACCCAGAAACGCATCATCGACCTTTATTGCAAGCATTTTAAGCATACACAACTGCTCATTTCAGACGACTTTGCCGGTCACGACGCCCCCGTTGTGCACGCTCCCATCATCGATTATGCTCTGTCGAAAGGAGTGAGCTTGCGCGACGACAGCATCCTGGTGCAACCCAAGCCTCGTCATTGGTATCACAGCGGAATGGCACAACTGTTTTGGCCCACCCTGCCCATTGTACTTGAACACGAACACTTGCAAGGCTCCATCGAACGGGGAGCGTGGGACAAAGAACTCCTTCTGCAATCCATCGAAGACTATCATGCCTCTTATATGTCTATCCACTGCTGGCCCCGCGAGGAGTTAAGTCGGAATCGTGACATCATTGACCGCATCAATCTGAGAATGGGCTACCGGCTGCAAAACATCAGGACGACCTGGCCCGACACCATTCGCAAGAATCAGCCTTTCACGATTCAGAGCACGTGGTGCAATGCCGGCGTGGCGCCCTGCTACGGCGGCGGCTACCCCTGCTTCACCATCAAGGACGAAAAAGGTGGCATCGTGTCGGTCATGGTCAATGGCCGGTTCAACGTGAAAGACCTGCCGGTGGCCGAGCCGGGTAAAGCCCCCAAGCAAGAAGTCACCACCCGCTGCACAGTGGCCCGTGCCTGGACCGACACCTTTGGCAGCTTTGCCCGCACCTGTCCCACCGGCACTTTCAAACTGTACGTATCGGTGGGAAAGGCCGACGGTACCCCACAAATAGCACTGCCCTACGAAAATGACGATGGTCACCACCGTTATCTGATGGGGACCATCGTCATTCAAGAGTAATCTCAGTCTTAAAAACAGGATTTATTGCAGCAGCAATTTCTTCTGTACCGCATTACCCGAGGGCTCTATCACTTTCACAATGTAGAAACCGGGCTGCAATCTGAAGTCGTTGGTCAAACCTGAGGCCGCCCTACGCTCCACCAAAGTACCGTCGAGCTGGAAAATACGAATGTCGCTGCCTTGCTCGAAACCATCCACCTCAATCGTAGTGCCGCGACCATCGATCGTACCGATTGACCGAAGGGAGGGCTCTGCAACTCCGTCGGGAATAAGTCCTATCTTGCGGTCCATCCAGGCAATACGCGCCCTGACATATTGTTTCAAGAAGTCCACTTCAGCCTGATAAGAGCCGCGGGCGGCCGGCGTGAGCACAATCACCTTGTCGAGCGTTTTCCAACGCGTATAATGCAACTTTTGCGAAGCGTCACAAGCCAAGGCAATGCTATCAATATAGCGGTCGAAGTGCTCGGGAGTGAGGTCTCTTCGATTGCGCGCTTCACTCCAATAGGCCGACATCTTGTCACCCGTCACTGCCAGGATGCGTCGAAGCGTTTCTTTCATGCCCGGAACGTTTGAACATCTACTGTTGAAGACCACGAAATCGCTTGACGAGTTGGTGGGATAAGCGCGGGTGTCATTATCAAAGGCCAGGTCGCAGTCCCACACCGGACCGACATAAAAATGCAGGTCGTTGCGCTTCTTATACATGTGAACACTATGATAAGAGTCGGTATTAGCGGCCAATTCCATGGCTATGAAACGCCTTAAATAGGTGTTCACATCGATGACGCTTTCATATCCCAGCACCGGGTCGGTGTAATTTGCAAAGAAAGTACGCGTTTCCATCATGTTGTAATAGTTGACCAATGCCTGCTTCTGTACGGTGGTAATCTTTCTTTCGTTGGGATATTTCACTGTAATCGGAGTCTTGAAGCGAGAGGAATAGAACATCGACCTTTCCTGTGGAGCATAGGAGTCCACTTCTATCATGTATCCACCCGAAATGGTGGGTTGCGTTTTGTCTTCGGGAGTGAGCTCTTCCACTTCCACGCGGTTCTTATGCACTTCCACTTGGTCAGTGAGCTGATAGATGCCCTTGTACTCGCCATTGTAATAGACATCGACCAGTGTGGAAGCCGGCGTATAGGGCATTTGCAGGAGGCGACTGCCTTCAAAGGCCACGAGGTTACGCATCAGCGACTTGTCGCGATAGGTATTGATCAAGGTCCAGTCCTTGGCCTTGGCGGGGAAACCAAGCATGCGGTACTTGTGATTCAATTTCATCTTGTAAGGCTTCTGCGGAAAGGTCCAGCTACCGTTTCCACGTCCGCGAATTTGCAGGCTGTCGGTGTAGATGCTCTTACCATCATTCCAGATCAGCGACATGATGCCTTTTTGATTGACTGTTTTATTGGAATTGTTGATTTCAACGGCATTCTCCGTGTGAATGGTGACCACAGGAAGGCTACCCGGCACATAGAGTTGCGAATCGTCGCCCTCAGAAGGGGTTCCATAGAACTTGATGATGGCAATCTTACATCGTTTATCATTAGGACCGACATAACGTACATAACGGAAACCTCGTGAACACTTCACCGAACAATAGCTCAAACGGTTGTCGGGCACCGGCTCGGGGATGGTGTACAAGGGAATGGCATCGCTGAAATCAGGCAGATTGGCACCTTCAAAGACTCCTAACTCCAAACGATCGCCCTGGCCTTGGCAGGGACGGTAGAAGATTTTGCTGATCACGTGTTTCTTTCCTAAATCGAGGCCGACCCAAGTGTAAGATCGCTCGTAAGAAGCATAACACGTGCTGCTGTTATTGTCGAACGCGTTGGCAGGACCGTTTACCGTGGTCGAAGGAAGTCCCGTATCATAGTCTACCGAAGGAGAACCGATGGGAGTTCCCGTCAAAAGACTCTGGGCAGAAACGCCCAACGGGAACAACAATGCTAAAACATAAGCGCACAAGTATTGCTTAAAGAGGAAACATTTCATTTCAATAGAAAATTATTCTGTTCGATAATAACGGATGATGATAATTGCGTTGTAAAATTACTGCTTTTTTTCGTGTTTTAAGATCATGATACCACTATTCTGACAATATCTCGACTTTCGTTCATCGCGGTTCACGACAATAAGTATCCCTGAAGCGGTTTCGCAACACCCATTATTTCGCCGAAGTTTAACGATCATTTTCTATTCTTATAGACTGTTGGCCGAAAACGACTGCTATTTTGTGAAAACCGGCATAAATAGGCGGTTTTGGTTAAGTATTATTGGGCTTTGTTGGATTTAAATTCACGTCATGAAGCGACAAACAGCCTTATCTTTGCAAGTGCAGAATGGATCACGAAGAACTGTATGATAACTATCTTCTGTTACGGGAACGAAAAAAGGTTGATGACAGCGGTCCTTCAGATTCATTTCATGCAAACAATAACTCATCTATTTACATCATCATTAAATTATGAAGAAAAATTTACTCTTGTTACTGTTCCTCTTAGTAGGAGTTGGAATGGTAAAAGCAGCCGACGCAGTCGAGCTGAAAACCTACACCGTACCGGGAGACCGCATTCCCTGGTATGAATTGAAGGCCGGCGATGCCATCGTTTTACAAAACGCAACGGGAACCTGGGTGACCGACACCAAAGGAACGTTCAAATATGCCAACTGCAAGTATCGCGTGCTGGAAGAAGTATTCCTGACCGGTTCGGTAGGAAAAATGAAAGCGGGATGGTTGGATGTAACCAACGATACCCTTTCTGAAGACAATGTTTACGTATTGGTTGAAGCCCAACCTATGCGCGATGAGCATGACGCTTTCTATTTGAAACACCGTGCATCGGGTCAGTACATCACCTGCACCACTTCGGGCACCTCACTGACTGCCGACGTCAACAGTGCCACGGCATTTGAACTGAGCGGTACAGACGGTTTACCAGGTCATGCCCAATGGACAGCCACCGGCTGTGTGGACGAGTTCACCTTGGTATTGACTCACTACGAAGGCGAAACGGAATATCGCTTCGGTCCTTTCTGGAACTACGGTTGGTCTTACTATGGTACCGCAAAGGATATTGTCGTATGGAACGTGTTTGGCGAGCCTCGACAGGATGCGAGCGCCTAT
>CALZOH010000212.1 GCA_945827465.1 uncultured Prevotellaceae bacterium | reverse complement strand
CCATTTTACATGACGTGCAAAATGAAATTGTAGGGGTACAAAACCATTTTACATGGCGTGTAAACGAAATTGTAGGGGTACGAAACCATTTTACATGGCATGCAAGTAGGTTTCTACTGGGTATAACTTGTCCTTACATGGCATGCAAGTAGGTTTCTACAGGGTGTAACCTGGCCTTACATGGCGTGTAAGTAGGTTTCTACAGGGTGTAACTTGCCGTTACAGGTCGTGTAAGTTAATTCACTCTCACGTATCTTATCGGTCGTACCATCAGTCCGGTAGGACGGCCTGCTGTTTCGTGAAGTTTCGCGATTGTTTTACTAAGATAGAGGGAAATTAATATTTGCCTCCAAGATAGTAAAAATGTGACGAAGAGCACGCAGGAGGGGACAGACCAAGGGAAAACCTCGATTTCCATACACCTAAGGAATGCTTCTTCAAACAGTTTAATTAACTTTGCAATTGCTGTTGGACTCTACAGTTATAGTGGATATAAATACCATCAATAGAAAAAGAATGATATGATTTAGTTAATCAGGGGAAAAGTATTATGATGCTTATGCTACATAGGTTAAATAATTGCAATGTTGTTGTTCGTATGGGCACAGAAGGGCAAATAAAACTCTTTGAACGAGCCGAACATCAGCAATAGGCAAAGATGTTTATCGAAGAAGATAATAGAAAAACAGATAATTTGATATGTTTACAGAATCCCAAAACATAGAGTTCAAAGAATCTTGGCGCGACGAATACCAGAAATGGATTTGCGGTTTTGCCAATGCACAAGGCGGTACTCTATATATCGGTTTACGTGACTCTGGAGAGGTATGTGGTGTGCAAAATGCCAAGAAGCTGATGGAGGACATCCCAAATAAGGTGCGTGACATGATGGGCATTTTAGTGGATGTCAATCTGAAAGAAAATAACAGAAAGTCTTATCTGGAGATTGTGACGGAGGCTTATCCTTATCCTATCAGTTTTCGTGGTAAGTATTACCAACGGAGCGGTGCAACCAATCAGGAACTGAAAGGGGCTGCTCTCGATCGTTTTATGCTTCGCAAGCAGGGCAAGACTTGGGATGGTGCGCCTATGCCTTATCTGAAAGCGGAAGACTTGGACAACACTACGTTTGATTTATTTCGCAAATATGCCAAACTGAGTGGACGCATGGAGGAAGCAGACTTGATGGACGATAATCATGGATTGTTGGAGAAGCTCCGGCTTTATGAAGGCAGTTATCTGAAACGTGCTGCTGCCTTACTGTTCCATCCCGACCCGGAACAATATGTGACCGGAGCCTTTGTAAAGGTCGGCTTCTTCCGCGAAGGTATGGATTTGGTCTATCAAGATGAAGTGCATGGTAATCTGTTCCGCCAAATTGTGAAACTGATAGATTTGCTGTGTACAAAATATATGAAAGCCATCATTACCTATGAGGGTATCCAACGGAGGGAAACATTGCCGATACCTCGTGAGGCACTGCGTGAAGCGTTATTAAATGCTTGTATCAACAAAGATTACGCAGAATCTTCTCCCATCCAGATCCGCGTATATGAAAATAAGTTGGAGATAATAAACGGAGGAGTATTGCCCGAAGGATGGACGGTGGAAACCTTATTGTCTTCTCATCGGAGTATGCCATACAACCCAGAGATAGCTAACACGTTCTTTCGTGCAGGTGAGATTGAGGCATGGGGACGCGGCATTGAGCGTATAGTCATGGCTTGTAAGAATGATGGTTTCTCTACGCCGGAGTTCCGTTATGATGCTTCGGGTATATGGACAACTTTTAAGTTTGAGTACCCGGAAAGGGCTACTATCCAAAGCGACCAGAACACTACCCAAAAGACTGCCCAAAAGACTACCCAAAAAGCCATACAAGACCTAACAGAACAACAGCAAGCGATGCTGTCATTCTTAAAAGGACATCCGAAAGCGACTCGAAAAGAGATAAGCGAGAGCCTTTCTAACATTACAGAGGCTGGTGTAAAGTACAACCTTTCCCGTCTTCAACAACTTGGTTTGCTTGAACGTGTAGGAGGCAGGAAACATGGATATTGGCAAATTATAGAATAAAGGATTATGGACGATTTGGAAGAATTTGAAAGTTGGTACGAGGATTTAATGGAATGGGAACGCTTCCAAGATGAACTTGAAAGAATCAAGGGATAAATTTCCTACGATGACTTATATGACTTTGAGGATAAAAACTTGCCTTTACAGGTCGTGTAAGCTAATCACCTTCACGTATCTTACCGGTCGCACCATCAGTCCGGTGGGGCGGCCGGCTGAGGATGGAACACTTCCGCTTGTTCCGCTTAATTGTAGAGCATAGATAGTGGGTTTGTCACCTTTTAATCCGATGGTGCTACTCTGTAAATATGCAGGTGTATTCCATTTTTCGGTGTTGTCGGCATCATCTATATAGTGGGTTCCGGGAATCAGGATGCTGTTTCCATTGCTTTTCGATGTCATCCTGAACCAGGTTTTACCATTGATCGTTTCTGTCGTAACGTTCGTATTGTTGCAAAGCAGCTCGAAGTCTTTGGCAGTGGGTATACTCCAACCTTCGGGCCAGTTTTGTTGCACAATGTCGTCTTCCGGCAGAAGGTCTCGAGTGTCTTTGTCGGTTGATGCCGTATTGTCCCAATTATATTTTGCAGCGATGGCACTTTTCTTATATTCCACCGTATTAAAGGCTGTCCTTTCCTCTAAGTCTCCCCAGGCGAGTCGCATACCGGGTTGGGTCAGGCATTTGTCGAGGAAGGCATCTTCGTCAATAGGGGCGCGGTTGTAGGTCTGCAGGTCTACTTTCGACTCCACGCCATAATTGAACGGGCTCCACAGCAGTTTGTAGGTCACGGTCTCTCCTTCTTCGGTGACAACTTCCTTGGTGATGCCCAAGTCCACAGCCAGGTCATTGATGTGTCTCACGATGATGTCTTTCTTGTCGGCGTAAGTATAGACGTAGCGATCCTTCAGCACGGGTCGGATATTCATGCCGTAATAGCGGTTGAAGTTGTAGATACCCCATGGGTTGTCGTTGAGGATGACACAAGTGGTAGGATTACTACGGTTGGCCGACATATAATAAAGGAACTCGTTTTTATATACCGTGGTATTGCCGACATAGCCGTTGCTGATGAGGGTGATTTCGTTGCCGTTGATTTTGCTCCTACGGGTAACCTTGTTGACGTTCTTTCCGAGTTCGGTGCTGTACACAGATTCGGTTTTGATGCTGTCGGTGTAGCTGATCAACTCCTTCATGTCGGCCGAGCTGGGCAGCGTCCAGTGGCCGCCCCAGTATTGCCTGACGGGGTCGTACACCGTTTCGGCAATGTCGATCGGGAGTAGTGACGTCTTGGTCTCATTATAGGGGTCGTTGATGTACGTGGCATAGCTATAAGAATCCTTCTCGAAGAGTTCTCCCCAGGCAAGGCGCTTGCCGAGCAGGTTGCTCGCAGCGGCTATGGCCGTTTCATCCATATAGGTCGAAGTCTCCGTGCCTAAGTTGATAGGGCTCCACTTCACTCCCGAAGGCAGGCCAAGGTCGATGGCGCACCGCTCGTCCATGCGGTAGGTGTAGACGATGGCATGGCGTCCGTTCAGGATGGTGATGTTGTCGCACTCGTACTTGAACTCCTTCATGCCCGTCAACTTGTTGCCGATGGTGTAGGTGCCGTTGATGGATAGGGTAGTGCCGGTTGGCTCGTTAAGGATGTAGCGGTAGTGCTCCACCTTGCTGTCGTCTACGGTCTTTGTAAACTGATACCTCGTGGTCCAATCGTTCTTGTGCTCCTGGGTGAAGGAATTGTAAATATCTATCTTGGCATATCGGTGCATGAACTTCAGCGTGGTCACGGCATTGATTCCGGGCGGGGTGATGTCGGTGTACATCCAGTCGGTAGCCGCTTGCGTGCTTTGGTCGGTGGCGGGAGGAGTCAAGAGAGCTTGGATGTCGGCCTTACTCATGCAGTTGTTGAATGCTTCTGAGTAGGGATAATAGGCCATGTAGCGGTAGCCCAACTTATGCACCACTTCCTTGATGTCCGAATCGATGTTCCAGGCCTTGCCGTCGGGCGTGGTGAGCTTGATGTTTAGGGCTGTATGACCGTCGATTTGCGTCACAAAGTGGTTGTTCCCGTCGATGATGAAGAGTCCGAAGGAGTCGCCCGGCTCGAAGTCGTGGGTGATGTTGTTGTCGTTCACTTCAAGCACCTGCCCTCGGGTCTGCGGTTGGTCCATGACGGTGGCTTCAAACCTCATCGACCGGCCTACAAGGGCTGTCGACGGACTGTCGGCCTCGTCATGACAGGCCGTGAGCAGGAGGCAGAGTAGGATATAGATTAGTTGCTTCATCGTTCTTCTACATTGATACGGATCAGGCTTCGCGTCTCCGTGTTGGTGTTCCAGTTTTTACCGCCATATACAGGCCGGATGAGCATGCCCGTGTATCGGTGTCCGTTTTGGGTGAGACCCATCAACTCGATGGTGTTGCCCTTTTTGTCGGTGTACGTAGACTTTTTCATCACCTCTTTTACATTCGTTATCTTGCCCGTGGTGGCATCAACGGTTTTTGTTGTCTCCATCTCCATGTAACTGGAGCAGTCTACTTGGCTGTGCGAAGCAGACGAGGCGAAGTAATACATGCCGCCGTAGTCGGAGTTGTAGACGTTGGTTGAGATCAACCCATGGGCATTTCGTGAGTTGCATGCCAACATGTCAATGCTCCAGTCGCTCCACGTCCCACCGGGGAAGTAGAGCACCTCACCGTTGATCTTGCTCTTGAACTCGAAGATGGTAACCAAATAGCGATAGGGTCTCACGGAGTCAGTACCGAAGTACTCGGAGTTGTCGGGGTGGAGGTTGAGGTAGCTGCGGGTTACAGTGTCTTTCGCCGCTATCCACGGGGCGTAGCGTTCGTTGTCTTCGTAGTACCAGTCAACGATCCTGATGTCGCAGTTCCTCATCAGTTCGTCGACCTCATTCTCATTAGGTATTCGCCATTCTCCCTTCCACAGTTTGTTTCTCACCACGTCATATTC
>CALZOH010000211.1 GCA_945827465.1 uncultured Prevotellaceae bacterium | reverse complement strand
GACATGCTCAGCATCATGTTGCGCGCCCGCTCATACGATCCTTCACAATTCAAGAAAGGTCACCGCATCAAGTTCACGATGACTGACGGCGACGGAATAGCTCCGCAAAATCTGATATATCGTGGTAAGAAAGACGTGAAAATGAAAAACGGCGTCACATATCGCTGTCTCATCTTCTCATTCGTTGAAACAGAAAACGGAAAGGAAAAAGAAGTAGTCACCTTCTACGTAACCGACGACTTGAATCACATCCCCGTCCGTTTAGACCTCTTCTTACGTATCGGCACGGCCAAAGCCTACCTTTCCGGCTACAAAGGCGTAAGAAATCCGCTTACCTCCAAAAAGAGCTAACACTTCTCCCTTTAGGCGAATAATTAGCCGGAGCAAAAATTGCTCCGGCTAATTGAATTGTGAAATGTCTTAGAAGAATTATTTCGATAGGCGCAGTGCACCATCTTTCCATTCCAATTGATATTGTTTTCCGGCCTGTGTGGCAAATTCCAAGGTGGCCTGACGGTATCTTACACTGCATTTCTCACCTTTCTTTGAGCGCACAATGGCACGGGTCAGACTGCCGTTACTCCATTCTATGTCTACCTCAAATCCTCCGCGAGCCAAGAGACCGTTGATGTGTCCCTCCCTCCAAGCGTCGGGCAAGGCGGGCAGGAAGTGCAGGAAGCCGGCATGACACTGGAAAAGCATCTCGGTGACTCCCGCCGTGCCGCCAAAGTTTCCGTCGATCTGGAAGGGCGGGTGCATGTCCCAAAGATTATTGGCCGTACCATTCTTCAGCAGGTTACCGTAGAGCATATAGGCATGATTGCCATCGTGCAGACGAGCCCATTGATTGAGTTTCCAGCCCATGCTCCATCCGGTAGCGCCGTCGCCGCGATGCTCAAGCACTACGCGCGAGGCCTGAGCCAAGTCGGGAGTAGTAATGGGGCTGATTTGACTACCGGGATGCAGTCCGAAGAGATGGTTAACATGACGATGCTCGTCTTTCGGGTCATCTATATCGGTGCTCCACTCCTGCAACTGTCCGTAGCGACCAATCTGATAGGGAACCAAGCGGTCAATCACGTTTTGCCATTCCCGAGCTTCGTCGGCATCTACCTGCAGGATGTTGGCGGCCTGAATTGCTTCAGAGAGCAATTCGCGCACAACGGCGTGAACATAGGTAACGCCTTCGTCAATGCCTCCATGTTCGGGCGAGGTGCTTGGTGCAGCGGTATAGGTACCATCGGGCTTTTTCCAGAGGAAGTCGGTAGCGAAGCGGGCGGCTCCCCTGATGATGGGATAGCCTTCGCTACGCAACCATTCGCGGTCGCGGGTGTAGTCGTAATAATCCCACAAATGAGTGGCCAGCCATGGACCGGCGGCAGGACTCAGATTGTACGACATGGCTCTGTCGCGCAGCGGAGCCGTAAAGCCGAATGGGTTGGCAGAGATGGAAGCCGTCCATCCACGAGCTCCCCAATAACTGCGGGCCGTCTCTTCGCCGGGTTTCACCTGCGTCTTGATGTAGTCAATCATGGGCTGCATACATTCCAGCAGGTTGTCGCAGAGGGCAGGCCAGTAGTTCATCTGAATATTGATGTTGTTGTGGTAGTCGCAATGCCACGGGCCGTCAATGTTGTTGAGCCAAATTCCCTGCAAGTTGGCGGGCAGCGAGCCGGCTCTGGAACTTGCAATGAGCAGGTAGCGGCCAAATTGGAAATAGAGCGTCTCGAGATAGGGATCGTTACCGTTGCGGCGATAGTCGGCGAGTCGTTGCGAGGTGGCTTTAGAGAGGTCTATACCCCGATTGCCGAGACAGAAGTCTACATGGTGGAAGAGCGGCTGGTAGTCGGCCAAGTGGCGTTTGAGCAATTTCTTGTAGTTCATCTTTGAGGCGGCCTCCATCCACGCAGCCGTGGTTTCCTGCGGCTTCTCGCCCACGTAAGTCAGCGGGTCGTTGTAGTCAGGATCGAAGTTCATGCGGTAGTCGGTATCGGCAGTGAGCAAGAAGGTCACCTCCTTTGCTCCTCTGATGGTCAGCGTGCCGTCGGCATTGCTCACGCTACCGCCTGTTACTTGGGCGCGAATCAGCAGACAGAACTCCATTTGGTTATTGTCGAGGCGACCCGTATATTTCAGTCCGTCCCGGCCCCAGGGAACACATTGGCCCGTAGCCAGTGGATTGTCGTGATAAGTGAGCTTGAGGTTCTGCATACCCTTTCGGTTGGCACTATAACGCATCACCAATACGTTTTCAGGGAAGGAGCAGAAGCTCTCGCGAAGATAGCGCACGCCGGTGGTACGGTCGGTAAAGGCGATGCGCGTCATGGCGCTGTCGAGCGAGAGGACTTTCTCATAACCGATAGCGTTTTCGGCCTTCAGTCCGCTCTCAATGTGCAGTTCGCCCAAGGTGGTGAAAGCGCCGAAGCGGAACGGGTCTTCATCTTGCGACTCGTATGAGATGTAACCGTTCATGTTGTTCATCGTCAGTTCGGCTGCCTTGCGCTTGTCGCCTTTAGCAAAAGCCTCGCGGATGTCTTTCAAAACGCCGGCCGACTGCTTATTCACCTTCCAGTAATAGTCGGTGCCTTTGCTCGTATTGGGACCGCCCAGCCAGAGCGACTTTTCATTGAGTGAGATGCGCTCCGTTTCGATGCAGCCAAATACTGAGGCGCCGATATTGCTGTTACCGATGGGCAGGGAGTTGTTTTCCCACTCGGGGTCTATCTGGGATGCCGGGATATAGCTGATGGGCAGCTTGCCTTTGAAGCCTTGGGGCTTGCCGTGATACCAGGGCAGAGCGCCCTCGAACGAACTGGGTTGGTTAAATCTTACTTGCAACGGAACGCGATGGGAATCTGCCTGCGCGTTGGCCGGAAAAAGAGTCAGGGTCAGCAGGGCTGTGAGCCACATGCCGGATAGTGAGAGTCTTTTCATATTGAACATCGATGGGTTTGAGTTGATGCGCAAAAGTACGAAAAACATTTCGGCTTCCATTACTTACCACGCTGCAAAATCCTTTTTCTGAAAGCGGTAGATGGCCTTCACTGAAAAAAAACGATTTATTTCATGGAGAAATGGGAGGGATGTGTGTATAAGTAATGGACTGCGCTTTGCTTTCCCTATATCAATCATTAATAGTTATCATCAAACCGTATGAAGAAATATTCTTTCGTTTCGAGCCATCTGTTGCTCTTATGCCTTTGGGCGCTCTCCTTTCTGTTCACTGTACCTTGTGCCTATGCCCGAAAGGTGGAAAAAGCCGAAAAACCTTTATCTGAAATCTTCAAGCAACTGAAACGCCAAAAGGGTGCCGTGGTCACCCCGGTTAATTACACCGGAACCTTTGGGCCCAACGACGCAGGCGTTACCGGATTCACCATGCAGCGCCGCGATGGCGACGGATGGACACGCGGTGAGCGCGTTGTCATCGCCCATCCCCAGCCCTCCCTCGTAGAAAGCGTGCGCCGCGAGTTCGAACAACTCGGACAACTCAACCGAGACCAATGCTTCCTCCGAATCGGCTCCGTGGGAGCATCGGCTTATTTTGAAAAATCAAGGACCTTTTATTGCTATGAACAGGCCAAAGACGGCACCTTATACTTCCTGGATGTCACCACTGAAAACGAGATTTGCGTACCCGTCGAGTGGAAAACGGTCGACTATTACAATCAACCCGCAAAGAACCGTTCGCAAGCCAGTTATTTCAGACGACTGCCCCGCTCTGACCAATATGTGCTGGCTCTTTCGCGCCTGTGGTCCGGAGCGCGCCGCAACTTTGTGTTCATGAACCGCGTAAAACTCAATTGGGACAGCCTCTACGTGGCTTATCTGCCGCTCTTGAAATCAGCCAAAAGCGATGACGAAGCTACGCGCCTGCTGCAACGCATGACTGCTACGCTGCGCGACGGTCACACCTTTGTCTACTCCACCTCGCCAACTCAGAAGCCCGTTTCGGCTCCCCTCTCCACCGTTTTGCTCGAAGGGAAGGTCTATGTTGACCAAGTATGGAATCAGGACTTGCTCGACCGGGGCGTTCGTCGGGGCATGGAACTGGTAGCCATTGACGGCGTTGACGTGATGACGTGGGCCGCCAAGCACATCATGCCGAATGTTTCTTCATCCACACCGCAATGGCTCAACCACTGCACCTTCAGCAGCAGCGAACTCGTCAAGCGCCCGAATGGCGAGCGCGTGAAACTCACTTTGAAGGATGGACAACGAAACTTCACGGTGAAATACCGCACCAACGACAAGCACAATATCACGCGGCCCCAGCAGCCCGTCATGAGTTATCGGCAGTTGTCGGACGGTATCGGCTACCTGCGCATCAACCAGTTTATGGATAACCAGTTCAACCAACGCTTCGACACCATCTTTGCCCAATTATCCAACACCAAGGGCTTGATTATTGACGTGCGCAACAACCCGGGCGGCAATTCAGGATACGGCGACTATATCATTAAGCACATCACCACCGACACCCTGAAGGATCAGTCGTGGAGCAGCCCCTATTACATCCCGGCCTATGCCTCCTGGGGCATCAAGATGGACGACTACAAACATCGGAGCGGTACGATTGCACCCACCACGACCGTCAAGCCCTACTCCGGACGTATCGCCGTACTGGTCAATGCCGGCACATTCAGTTCGGCCGAAGACTTCAGCAGCGTTCTCCAAGGCAATCGGCGGGCCGTCTTGGTGGGCGATCCTACGGGCGGCAGCACGGGCAACGGCGTACGCATTTGTTTGCAAGAAGGTGTTTCGTGGGCCAACATTTGTTCCAAGCACGATGTTTCTCCCGACGGATTTGAATTTGTGGGCCATGGTTTGCAGCCCGACATCCCAGTGAGCGAAACCTATAACTCTTACTTCACCGAAGGAGCCGACGCTGCTCTTCAGGCCGCTCGTCAGTGGCTCACAACAGCCGGAAAGTAGCCGGATCTTCCAGACCGACAGCACGTGTTAAAACAGTTCTAAGTGGAGCTTTGCTGATACAATGAATCATCAGCGAATCTCCATTTTTTGTTTTCTGTCATCAGGAAACGTTCCCCACGAGCCGGGCAAGGTTTTCC
>CALZOH010000210.1 GCA_945827465.1 uncultured Prevotellaceae bacterium | reverse complement strand
CTCAAAGAAAGATGACGAGAACGAGGTCAAGTATGACGCCGACAGCTTCATAATTTCCAAAGAGATTTACAACTCTCTGGAGGCCGTTCCGTTTGTACTATGGTACACGGAAAAGAGGCTCACGGGTGCCACGACCTCTGACCTTCAGGCGGAAGTCATTGCCGAAGTAGCAGCGCTTTTACTGAATATCTCAGACGGAAACCTCCGGGAGATGCACATTGACAAGCTCTGCAAGATGGTAGGTACCAAGATGATGTGGCGCAACGCCCTCAAAACTGCCGAGCGCAAGGGCAAGGAGGACAAGAACGAGAGCATCGAGTTTGATGACGTTGACCCTCGTATTGTCGCATCTCTCCGCCGCTGCGGATTTATCCTCAAGGACGGCTGCTATTATGCTCCTGACGATGACTGCAATCTTGACCGCTGTTCAAATTTCATGTTCACCCCTGTGCTTCATATCAGGAGCAGCGCCCATTCGCCACGTATTTACCGCTTGCGTAACAATCGTGGCGACGAGGATGTGGTGCAGTTTTTGCCCGGCGACCTTGTCACCACACGCGACTTCAACCGAAAACTCATAGACCGCGGCAATTACCTGTGGCGCGGTGACGCAAAGACTTTCACCGCCATTCAGGAACACTTGCTTGAAGTCACGCCAACGGCATCGCATATCGAAATCTTAGGCTGGAACCCGGATGACGAGTTCTTTGCCTTCTCCAACGGCATTTATTACAAGGGGCATTTCATACCCATTGATAGCCTCGGCGTGGTAAACGCGGGCCATAAGAAATTCTATCTTCCGGCCTTCTCGGAAATAAACCGCGACAACGAGCTTGGTTTCAGTTTTGAGCGTATTTACCGCTGCAATCCGCAAGGCACTGTTACGCTTCGCGACTTCGTTGAGCAGGTCGTAAAGGTGTACGGCAAGGGCGGCATGGTGAGCTTCGCGTGGATTCTCGCATGCATCTTCCGAGACATAATCTTCGCAAGGTTCAAATACTTCCCGGTATTGAACCTTTTCGGTCGCAAAGGCTCCGGCAAGACAGAACTTGCCCGCGCTCTTTCCTCAATGTTCTACACGCTGCCAAGCACTCCTTGCTCGTGCTCGAACACTTCTATCCCGGTCATAGGCTACAATCTGTCCCATGCCCGAAATTCGGTGTTTATCCTCGACGAGTATACCAACGACCTCATGCCGCAGCGCATCGATATCCTCAAAGGCTTATGGGGCGGTACGGCACGTAGCAAGATGGAGGACGGGATTCCCGTCACTATCCCGGTCACGTCGGGCGTTATCCTGGCCGGACAATACAAGCCCGAAGACGAGGCCATCTTCTCGCGCTGCATACATCTGATGTATTCGCAGACGTCGTTCTCGCGTGAGGAAAAGCAGAATTTCAAGGCTCTCTCGGAAATGGTGCTGCACGGCAACACCCATCTCCTTCTGCCGCTTCTCGATCTGCGGAGCATTTTCGAGAAGGGTTTCTTTCAGGCTTTCGACCTCACCCTGAACGATGTTCTCGCCCGCCTTGACAAGGACAGGGTTGAAGACCGTATCCTTAATAACTGGGTCGTGGCTCTCGCCGCTTTCCGCGTCCTTGAACCGCATCTGGGCGATTTGCCGTTCTCTTACTCCGACCTTTTCGAGGTCGTAGTCGATGGCATACGCTATCAGAACGACCAGATTAAGAAGTCGTCGGACACCGCCAACTTTTGGCTCTATCTCGACTCCATGCACACGCAGGGCAAAGCTAAGGAGAAATGTCACTTTGTCATCAAACTGCTTTCCTCTTTCAAGGCACTCAAAAAAGAGGAAGTCCGCTTTGTCGAACCCAAGCGGATTATCTTCCTCAATTTTAAGGCTGTCCGTGCCTTGCTCGAAATGCGCCTTGCCCGTCAGAAATACGGCTCCACGCTCGACATCGCCACGCTCGAATCCTATCTCAAATCCCTCCCGCAGTTCCTCGGCTTCAAGCAGCAGCGCTTTCAAAACCTCCGCACCAACGGCGAACTGGACGAGGAATTTAAGACCGAGGATGGCAAGGCAAAGAAGATAATCAGCACTACCCCGTCGAACGCGCTATGCTTCGACTACGACAGTCTGAAAGCTACTCTCGACCTCAATCTCGAAACTCTGCGTATCACGGAGGACGAGCTTAACGCCGACCTGGACGAGGCCGAGAAGGAAGCCGGCAATCCCACTACCACCACTCCCGCATCAGAACCCGAACTACCATTTTAATCATCTCTATATGGAAAATCAAGTTATCTCAACCATCAACGGTGCCGAAATTCTCGCCGTTGACCGCGAGGGGGAAATCTTCGTCCCCATCAAACCGATCTGTGTGGCGCTCGGTATCGAGGCAGCACCTCAGCGTGACAAGCTCCAAAAGGACGAATTTTTCAATTCAGTTGGCACGATTATCGTGTCAACTGGCGCCGACGGCAAGAGCTACGAAATGTATGCCCTGCCGTTGAAATTCATCTATGGCTGGCTTGCCACAATCAATCCGGGCAAGGTATCGGGTGAAGCCCGTGAAGCTGTCACTCGCTACCGCCGTGAGTGCTACGAAGTGCTCTACGAGCATTTCACAGCATCGATGGCCAGAACCATCGAGACCAACAATGCAGAAATCGCACTCCTGAACGACCTGAACCACGCCATTACAAGCGAAAAAGAAGCTAAGGCTCAACGCCGTAAGCTCGAACAATCGCTTGAAAAGCTTCGCAAGGAGCGTCTTAATCCGCAGCCTATGCTGTTCTGATACTGTGTTATCTATCTCTCTCCATCTCGATAAGCCATGCAGTTTTGCGTGGCTTTTTTAGGCTCTTTTCGGTGGATTTTTTTCAAAATCTCCGTCAGATGTTTAGCCCGAAAAGGTGTTACAACATATACTTAATTTACTCCTTTGCATTACAATGGTTTATTTTCCAAATGGGGTTTTACAAACTCACTACAAAAAATTACAAATTCTCCGATTTTGAATTTTTGGATTACAAGGGTTTACAAAAGGTCTGGCATTATATCTTATTCTTTGTATAAAGAAAAAAGAGATAAGATATAGCCGTTCAGCGGCTTATTCTATGCCGCCGATGACAGTGTAAGTCCTGTAATTCTTGTAATACCTCGACCCTATATTCATTCCGGCAAAAATATTTTTCCGCTTCGGCAACATTCGGCAATTTTCGTCCTCTTTCGGCATTGATAATCAGCATGTTACGCTTGATTATCTCAGATTTTATCGTTAACTTTGTATCAATAAAATCAGTGAGTTATGAGCCAAATCTGCCTTTACATACCACTCGAAGACTACCTCGCCGACTGGTTCGTTCACGACCAGGGCGGCAACAATCCCGTCCATCTCACCCGTGGCTCGATTGAGTCGGGTCTGCTCGAACAGTTCTTGCAGACACCGCCGGAGGGATATGTGCCCGATACGGGAGGGGAAGGCAAGCTCGCTATCGTGATACCGAACTTCCGCTACAAGTCGCCGGAGCATTACTTCTATCTGCCCCCGAAAGCGACCGACGCCTTCATCGCCTGTCTGCGACAACGCTTCGACATTATCATGTGGCAGTCGCTTCACCGCTTTTCCTCGGTATTTCATCGGCAAGACCACCTTATATACGCTTTCATGGAGAAGTACGGCATCGACATGACCGAGAAGAACTGGAACGCCATCGCCAAACGCTATCAGCGTAAGCGCGATTACTACCTGATGAACGAGCGACGCAAAAAAATGAAGAAAAATCGCACTGATTTCAGCAAGTGAAATTCTGAAGTGATACGCATGATACGCTTATGAGAACTTCAATACAGATACTCCCCGGAATTAAGGCCATCGGCTGGGTTGACTGCCGCCGTTTGCCGGCCAACGTTGCACTCTCGGCAATCTGCGGTATGCAGGTGGTTATCCTGACGGATATTCACCCGATAGCCTTCTTCGACGAGCCGACCTGTCAGTGCAAGACCAAGAAGGACGGCGGCGGGTACGAGGACACCGCCACCTTGAAGTTTCTTACCGACAGGAAACTACCCCGTGGCGCTGTTCTCGGATTCGTCGTTACCGATGTCAACGACAAATCCTATCTGCTCGGCTCGCTCGAATCTCCGCACCCGACAGTCGAGAGCGAAAGGCGCACAGGCATACCGTCGGGCGATGCCGCCGGATGTGAATACGAAATAAGACACGTCGCCATAAAATCTATGGTGCCGTGCGTGATATAAACTTTGCATCTCCAACCATCTTCCCAATTAGGTCACACAGATTTTGAAGTTAAGGTAGCCGCTTGCGCGTGAGCGTAGGCGGTTTTTTCATAGGTAGGTCGAGCCTTCCTTTTCGGCAAAGCCTTGTCAGCGGTTGTTGAGAGGGAGGGGTCAGGCGCCGCAGAACTTGTTGGTGCTTTTCCAATGAGTAGTCATAAACAGCGCGGCTCCGTGGTCGGGCGGTCAAGGTCGCCCACTTTCGTAGCGGTAGACGATGATGTGCGGGTAAACCGTTCCACTTTCCGCAGTAGCCCTGCGGGTGCTGAGATCCTGTGTAACTCCGTCATCGGTTGACAGCTTCCTTACCGCACAGTCGCACGACCGTTTTCAACGGCACAGTCGTTCTCCGACATATGCCCTCGCGGGTCAGCGGTAGGCGGTGGAGCATTCGCAGTCCGAGCCTCTATCAAGGAATGGGTCTGCAACATCTATGTTGAACGCCTTGCAGGTTTTGGTATCGTTGCCGTTGGCCGCACCGGTCAATCCACTAACGACACGCCGCCATTGCACTTGCCATAATAGTAAGTACCGCGCAGAGACTCATCGGGCCGCGCCTGCCTCCGCTCTTGTTGACCGCTCCCTGCTTCGGGTGCGCCCGTCCGGCGGTTCTTCTGACACTTGGGTTGAGTCCTCCTAATCTCACTGCTGATTTTTCGGGACAGTTGGTTCATTTAGTTTTCCTGTCGCAAAGGTAGGGCTGACCGCAGACTTCGCCGGGGCTTGCCCTCCGGGATTGCAAACAACATTTCATAAATCTCCACCCTCCGGGTAGTATTTACCGCCGGGGCTTGAAATAACGTCTGCAATTCCGC
>CALZOH010000209.1 GCA_945827465.1 uncultured Prevotellaceae bacterium | reverse complement strand
GTTCCCTTTATTTTCGTGTAGAACAATATCGTCGGCCTACCTTTAAAGTAGAGTTCGACGATGTCACTACGTCATATGCTGCAGGCGAGACGGTGAAACTGAAAGGTCGCGTTGTGACTTATGCCGGCTTCCCTCTTGCGGAAACACGCGTTGCCGTGAAGGTGATGCGCCGGCCGGCTGCGTTCTTTTTCGGTTCGCATGCAGTTCCCGTTGAGCAGTTGAGCGATACTCTGACCACTCTTGAAGACGGAACGTTTGAAGTGCCTGTGACCCTGAACGTCGAACCGGGCGACGAAGGTCCCGCCTTTCGCCATGGACCTTGTTTCTACGTGTTCGACACTGAGGCAGTAGCTACCCTGCAGGGCGGCGAGAGTGCAACGGCCGACTATTCATTGTTTGCCGGCAACCGTCCCTCTTATATTTCTACCACCTTGCCCCAGCTTTTCTGTCGTGAAGTGCTTCCTTCCTTCCAAGTCAATCATTTTAATCCGGCCGGTTTGTCGCTGAGCGGAAATGCCCGTTACGAAGTGTGGCAGCAGGGCGAGTGTCGGATGAAAGGCGAATGGCGTTTTCATGAAGCGGTGCCTACTGCGGTCTTCTCGTCATTGCCTTCCGGTGAATACCGGCTTCGGGTAGTGCCTGCGGAGCGAACCGACACGGTGGTGATGCTTCAACAGAAGTTTACCATCATGTCTTTGGCCGACACCAAGCCAGCCCAGCGCGAGCCGCTGAACTTGTTGCAATCGTCTGCCACGTTCTCCGACCGCCCTGTTGAGGTGCGCGTGGGAACAGCGCTGAAAGATGCCTACCTGCATTTGGACGTGATGGCGGGAAAGACTTTGCTGGAGAGCCGGCTCATTCCGGCTTCGGATACGGTGATTCATCTGCAATATGCTTATCAATCCGATTACGGCGACGGACTGATGTTGCTCGCTTCGCTCGTTCGCGACGGAAAGGTGCATACCCGCAGAATTACCATCGCCAAACCGACGCCCGAAAAGCAGTTGTCCCTGCAATGGCAGTCGTTTCGTGACCATTTGCGTCCCGGACAGACCGAGGACTGGACGCTCCGCATTTTGCGCGGAGGCCGGCCGGTAGAGGCTTCGCTGATGGCTACCCTTTACGATGCTTCGCTCGACCGATTCCGCAAGCACGCCTGGTATCTGAACCTCCATTTCCCCCGAATCATTCCGTTCCGTAATTGGTCCTTCCGTTATCCCTACCATTTTGAATTGAGCCTGCTGGCAGATGTGCGCATGAAGAATGAACCCGAATGGGATTTCGGTCGTCTGGATGTGCCCGGTTTTGCCGTGACCGACTTTGGCCAACTTCGGGTGGTGTCGGGCTTGAAGGAATCAAAAGTGATGAGGCTTTCTTCGGCCAAGCCCGTCATGGCTAAAGCCGGGATGGCCAAGATGGACGACCAGGCTGTGGTGACTACTGCGGCGAATGATGAAGAAGAGGCGGTCTTTAGCGAGGCCGTGCCGCAAGTCGAGGCTGCGGAGAAGGTGCGCAGCGATTTCAGTGAGACAGCATTTTTTGTTCCTCGCTTGATGACCGACGAAGAGGGATTTGTGAAGGTGGCCTTCACCTTGCCTCAAAGTCTCACGCAATGGAACTTCAAGGCTTTGGCCCATACACGTGAAATGGATTACGGACTACTCGAAGCTACGGTTACGGCGTCGAAAGACTTTATGGTGCAGCCCAACATGCCGCGCTTCCTGCGCTCGGGCGACAGTACTTCGTTGGCCGTGGCTGTGAGAAGTTTGGCGGCCGATACCGTGAGCGGACGGCTCACGGTGGAATGGACAGATGCCGCTACCGGTAAGGTGTGTCAGCGCGAGGCGAAGCCCTTCTCGGTGGCTCCTCAAAAGGAGCAGACCCTGCTTTTCCCCATGGCGGTGAACGGCGACTATCCGCTGCTTATCTGTAAGGTGGTGGCCGTCGGTGACGGTTTCAGTGACGGTGAGCAACACTATGTGCCCGTCATCAGCGACCTGCAGGAATTGACCGAATCGCTGCCCCTCGACTTGGAAGGGAAAGGCGAAAAACAGACTGACCTCACTCCGCTCTTCCAGAATGCTTCGCCGCGGGCGCAACAGAAGACCCTTACGGTGGAATATACGGCCCGTCCCGCTTGGCTGGCCCTGGAGGCTCTGCCCTCTTTGTCGCGTACCGACAACGGCAGTACCTTGTCGCTGGCCACTTCCTATTACGCCCTCTCCCTGGCCCAACTGGAGGTCAGGAGTCATCCCGAGATAGCCCGCCTGGCCCAAACCTGGAAACAGGCCGCCGGCGCCGACAGTCTGTTCCTGATGTTGGAACGCAACGAAGACCTCAAGCAGGTGGTGCTGGCCGAGACGCCCTGGGTGGCGGCTGCCGACCGGGAGCGCGAGCGCCTGCAGCAGTTGGCTTCGCTCTTCGATACCGTTTCGTTGTCCTACCGTCGGCAGTCCGGCTTCGACCGCCTGATGTCGCTTCAACAGGCCGATGGTTCCTGGAGCCTTTTCAAAGGCATGTCGGGCAGTCTGTGGACTACGATTGAAGTGACGCGTCTCTTGGCCCGCCTGCAAAAGTTGGGCCTGACCGACAAGAATACGTCGCGCTGCCAAGCTTCGCTCAAGCGGGCCGACCGATTTATGGCGCGCGAAATGGGTGGTTTGGTCAAGCAGCTCAAGAAGCAGGAACAGGAAACCCGGCGTGCTCCACTCATCACGGGGCTTTGCCTGAACTACCTGCATCTTTGTGCCCTTCGCTCTCTGCCTGCCACGGCCGACACCGACTATCTGACCCGCCTCTTGGTCAAGGGTGCGCCCCAACTGAATATGTACGAAAAGTCGCTGGCTGTTGGTGTGCTCACGGCTGCCGGACGCGAGAAGGAGGCCCGCGAGGTGCTTTGCAGCCTGATGGAGCATACGGTGGAGCAACCGGCGCTGGGCCGCTATTTCGATACGAAGCGCGCTCCGATGTCGTCGTCCTACCGCATTCCCACGCAAGTGGCCACGCTCGATGCCCTTTACGAACTGACGCCTTCTGATACCGCCACCATCCAGGCCATGACCCGATGGTTGTTGCAGTCGAAGCGCACCCAATCGTGGGGCGACTGTCGCAGCAGTGTCGACGCCGTTTACCATCTCTTCGTTCGCAGCGGTCTGCTACAGGCGGATGAGCAGTGCCTCAAGCCTTCCATTCAGTTGGAGTGGAAGCGCGGAAAGGCTACCGATCTTACTCCCGCTGCCGACAAATGGCAGGAAGCTGCCACCTTGGGCTATTACCGTCGCACGCTCTCGGAGGCCGATATGCCCTCCGCTCCTCAGAAGTTGCGCCTGACCAAAGCCGGTGCCACCACCGCTTTTGGCGCCGTGCATGCCTCTTACCTGTTGCCGGCCTCGGAGGTGAAGCCGGCCGAAGCCGGTCTGGAGGTGAAGGCCGTCTACAGCGTGAAGCGTTCAGGCCAGTGGCAGCCCGTGACGGCGGCCACCGTCTTGCGTCGCGGCGACCTCGTCAAGGTGCGCTATGAGATCAGAGCGGAGCGCGACTTCGACTTCGTGTCGCTCAAAGAAGGTCGACCGGCCTGCATGGAGCCCCTGGAGGCTCTTTCGGGCTATGACTATCGCTCCGATTGCTATCGCGAGGTGGGCGAGGCTTCGTCTCATTACTTCTTTGAACGGATGGCCAAGGGGCTTCACGTGGTCGAAACCGAGATGAGAGCCGACCGTCAGGGCAGCTTCAGCTCGTCGGCTCCCCTCGTGCAATGCGTCTATGCGCCCGAGTTCAGCGGCCGGGGCGAGGCTGTTACTCTTCGTGTTGAATAAAGAAAGAATCCATGAAAACAAGAATCTTCTCTTTCGTCTCCCTGCTGGCGCTGCTGCTGTTGAGCGCATCGCCTGAAGCTTTCGGACAGAAAAAACTCAAGCCGGTTAAAATGAAGAAATACGGCATCGCCCCGGCCAACTATAGCGGTTGGGTGAAGGTGGCGCCCGACTCATTTGCCCTGATTGACGATAAAAGTCGCGTCGACGGTTTCTACCCCGTTCGTGTGAAGCAAAACCCCGTTACCGGCAAAATCATCGACGTGCGTTGCTACGAACTTCGGGGCGACAACGATGCCCTTGCCAAGAACAAGCGTCGGGCCGACACCGATTGCGAAGACATCACCTACGTGCCCGATTGGAACACTTATTTCATCTGCAGCGAATATGAGCAGCAGGTCAACGAATACGATACGGAAGGAAAAAGAACCGGGCGCTGCTTGCAGATACCTGCGCAATTCCATTGGAAACGCATCAACGACAATGCCGGTTTTGAGTCGGTCACCTATAATGCCCGTACCTCGCTCTTTTGGGTCACCACCGAAGGCCCGCTCAAGGCCGACTCGGCCACGAGCCGCCCTCTGTTGCGCCTGCAAAGTTTCGGTCGCGACCTCCGTCCGCAGGGGCAATGGTTCTACGAGATGGACCTCCCCGAGTTGCGTCCCGGCAAGTATTATGCCCATGGCGTTTCGGCCCTCTTGGCGCTCGACGACGGCCGCCTGCTCGTGCTGGAGCGCGAGCTCACCGTGCCGGCCAACTACTTGGGCTCAAAAACCCGCACCAAAGTCTATTGCGTCACTCCCGCCGACCTGCCTTCGGTAGAGCCCGGAAAAGAACTGGCCGAGTTGATGCCTGTGAAATGCCTCGAAAAGAAACCGGTCTTTTCTTTCGACACTCACATCCGCCTGGGACGGCTCAACTACGGCAATTATGAGGGCATGGCCCTCGGTGCCCGCTTGGCCGACGGTCGTCAGACCTTGCTACTCATCTGTGACTCGCAAGCCGGAGCGGGTAATAAGTACTATCGCCTGAAAGATTACATCAAGGTCGTCGTCTTGCCTCGGGAAGTGATGTAAGCCCTCCCCGGCAACCGTTCAAGTCCCGCCAACGTCTACAAGCGTTGGCGGGATTCGCATTGTGTCTTCCCAAAAGTATAAAAGTGGTTTTCGATTTTTGGGGGTAATTTTTATATAGTATAAAAGTGGTTTTCAGTTTTTGGAAGTAGCTTTTATATAGTATAAAAGTGGTTTTCAGTTTTTGGAAGTAACTTTTATATAGTA
>CALZOH010000208.1 GCA_945827465.1 uncultured Prevotellaceae bacterium | reverse complement strand
ATCAATCGAACAGGTGTAGGGGCGTATCGCATACGCCCTGATGTGAGCGAAAATGGAACCGACACGCAAACCAATCAATCCCAAAATTCAATCGAACAGGTGTAGGGGCGTATCGCATACGCCCTGATGTGGGCGAATATGCAACAATAACGGCGAACACATCACTACCATTTGATATGCAACATCGCCGCCATGGAGGGCGTATGCGATACGCCCCTACACATGTTCGATCAATTCACGGGTAATATGGTGGTCGAATGATATGCAACTTCCCCGCCATGGAGGGCGTATGCGATACGCCCCTACACCTGTTCGATCAATTCATGGGTAATATGGTGGCCGAATGATGTGCACCCACGCCGCCGTGAAGGGCGTATTCGATACGCCCCTACACCTATTCGATCAATTCATGGGTAATATGGTGGCCGAATGATGTGCACCCACGCCGCCATGAAGGGCGTATGCGATACGCCCCTACACATGTTCGATCAATTCATGGGTAATATGGTGGTCGAATGATATGCAACATCGCCGCCATGGAGGGCGTATGCGATACGCCCCTACACCTGTTCGGTAATTTCATGGGTAATATGGTGGTCGAATGATATGCAACTTTCCCGCCATGAAGGGCGTATGCGATACGCCCCTACACCTGTTCGGTCATTTCACGGACAACATGATGGTTGAACGGAATGATTATGTATGGCGTTTTTCCCCCTTTAAGCCCAGAAATCAATCGAACAACCGTATGTGCGTATCGCATACACCCTCAAATGAGCGAAAACGAAATGATGATTGCCATGATGTGATGCCCGTCGCCATGATGATGCCTCCAACCATAAGAACTCATTCATCTCGTCGCTCCTTCTCCGTATGAAACATAACACTATAAAACAATTCATCCGGACTATTTTGGGATAGTCCGGATGAATTGTTGAGAGTCAACTGTGAGTTTACTTCACAGAATATTTCTTACCATTCTTGATGATGATACCTTTTTGGTTGGATTTGGCAGGACGTCCCATCAAGTCGTAACTGATACCGTCTTGTTTCCGGTCATCAGCTTCAATGCCATTCACCTTGACGAGGTCTTCATTGGCCAAGATATAGGCTTGAGGCTTGCTGACGGCTGTAGTTTCCAACCAAACAATGAATGGAGAACACATTGTTGTACTTTCCTTGAGCACCATTTCAGTGCCTTCTTCATTCATTACGTAAGTACCTTTCATCACATAACGCGAGGTGAAGGTGGCTCTGCTTGTTACATCGCCTGTAGTCAGCGTCCCAGCGGTTGCTGCCAGCGTGGTTGCTCCGCGAGTAATGTCAAACGAACCGTTGGTGGCAGCCAAATTGCGGATAAAGAACGGCGTAGCGGCCGGAATGATCTCAGCTTCTTTGTCAAGCACGAGATAATTCTTTCCATCCTGCTCTTGTGTGGCCTTGATGCTTTCCAATACGAGACCTTCCGGGAGGTCGCTCTTGTGAATATCTACGGGCAAAACCATTGCGTTGAACCTCGGTCCATAGTTGACCGTGAGTGTAACCTCCTTCGCCTTGATGTCCTTGGGAGAGTAGTAACCCTTGTCGGTAGTCAGATTGAGGCGGTTGGTGTTTCCTTCAGCGTCAACCACGTTGTCAAGAGACGTGATGTTTTCGGGCATATCGGCGTCAGACGTTACAGCAATGTCGTTCACACCGATGGTCGGAATGGTACCGCTCTCTTCTGTGCCGTCTGTATTGCGAATGATGGGTGAATTGCTGCCACGGTAGATGTTCAAGGTATAGTACTTGTCGCTATTGCTGTTGTACATCTTGATATCCGTGCCATCAGACTGTGCTGCCACCATGGAGTAGCCACCTTCTTCTACCAGATATTCAGGCAAAGTGAACTTGTGTGATGCTGCTACGTAGGCCAAGTTGCCCTTCTTGTCGTACACCTTGATACCTACAGCGTTCTTAGAAGCTGCCGGAATGGTTACAACGCCCTTGGAATCGACTGAATAACTGAATCCAGAAGCTTCCAAATGCAAGGGGAAGTCGGTGTAATGACCGAATTCGTTCTGACAATTGGTCACTGAATAGCTTTCAAACGTCTTCTTCACGCTTCCGTCTGCACTATAAGCGTTCTTAACACGGTCTTCAATGAAGATGATATTGCCATTCTTCGGACCACATTTCTTCATGTAAGCTTTGGCTTCGTTAATCTCTGCCTGTGTAGCTGTGATCAACCAGGTCGAGTAGTCGCCAATCTGTACTTTGTTAACAGGTCGGAAGAATCCCCAGTACTCAAAGTATTCCGACAAGTCCTCACCGGCTACTTCGCAAGCAATCTTAGCAAACTTCAAGTAGTCGTTCTTAGCATAGGTAACGTTAGGACTCGTAGGCTGTATCAAGGGTGATTTACGCAGCTTCTTGAAGATTTCCTGATAGAACGTGGGGTGATTACCCAATGCGTGATAGTAAAGATAGAGTTGGAAGAACATACGATTCATCGTACCGATGGTTTCACGTTCGCCGTTCTTGCAATAAATCTCCGGCCACGAGAGCTTCTGTGCCATCCAGCGTTGCATTTCCTGAATGCCCCAATATCTGGAAGTGTATTTGTCTGCTTTGAAAACAATCATGTTGGAGAAGAGATTGTTCGATACCTCGGTCGTTCCAACCAAACGGATAGCGCCTTGGTTGCTGTGACCAATCTCATGAGCCGGTCCCCACAAGGTACCGTCGCCGCTACCGATGTGGTCGTAGTTGAGTATTTGGTCAAGTGTATATTCATTATAGCCGGTATAGTACGAAGTGGAGTACATGTAGGCACTACCCGTCACCGTAGCACATTCCATCTTGTTGTTGAACTGACGTGGGTAGAGGTCTTCGTAAGCATCTGGGTATTGTTCATTCTTTGTAAGACCCATCAAATCGAGTTCTTCGAAGGTAATCCAGTCCCAAATATCCATCGTACGTTTAATGTTTGTAGGATTATTCTTTACCACACAGTCCTTGTTCATGTGCCAATGACAGTATTGACCCATCACATCGATAACGGGACCAGTAAATAAGCCGTCTTTGCGCATCTGTACCCAATCTTCATCGGTGCGCTTCGTGCAGTCGAAGAAACCGTTTACGCGACCGCCTTCAATGTGAATCTGCAAAGAATCGTAGCTACTAATGTCGGTTCCGTTCTTACTGGTATACATAATAAAGAACTGACTGTTGTCTTCGGGAGCAATCACCACGTTCAAGCCTCGCACCAAGCTCTTGGAGTAAGAGCCCCATACGCTTGTAGAGCTACAAGTCTCAATCTTCAAGGTCGCGCCGGTCGGTGTTGTTCTGTTCACGAATACGTAAACAATCTGGTTCTTGTCAGCTGTAATACCGGTAGGGTTATTTTGACGACCGTACGCCGATATCTTCAGCTTGCTGGCCCAGTAGGCGGGATCGCTATAGGCCTGATATTTTGCCACACGGAAGTCTTTCTCCCACTTTCCCCATGAGTCATTCTTTATTTTAATGGCTGCATCCTGTAAGGTTGCGGGTAAGTCGCTCATGGCTTCGCGCAGTTCGTCATCGCTCAAGGCTGCATACTCGGCCTTCAACGTTGTGCATGCGTAGTCTTCAAAGAATTTGGCGATCAAAGAACGGTAAACGCTTTCTTTTGAATTGGCATCCTGCATGGTAGCATACTCCTCTTGTGCCTTTTTGAGCTCGTCTTCATCAGGAGTAACCTCTCGGAAGTACCATACCGAGGCTGTATTGCTCTTGCCGTCACTCGTGTACCATCCCACTACGTTGTAACTTTGGGTAGCAGCGCAGTGAAGAGCGACGTTATTAACGTCGATCATATTGTAACGTGTCTCATACTTGTAGTTGTTGTTCACGCTGATGGTAAAGGTACCGTTTGAAGTTTTGTTCATCGAATACTGTACGCTCACCGTTCCTCCTTGTTTTTGAATCAAACGCTGGCTGTAAGCATTGCGAATGATGTAGCCCGAGCCGCTTTTTTCGATGGACCATATCTGTGCAATGTCCTTTTCGTCGGGCGTCACGGTGTTTACCTTTCCATTAACCACGTCTTCAGCCATGGCACGGTTGTAGTCAGGGCTTATCACTTGGTAGTATTTACCCGGTTCGGGTGTCGTGCTACCGCTAACAGCATCAAAACAGGCCTTGATCTCCTCTGCTGTGATGTCGGTGGCAGGCTCTAACGCCCATTCACTGCCCGATGCAGTACTGCTACTTGCCGACCAAGGAACAACATTGAAGCTACCATCTTCGTGCATACAGATTGTACCCGAGAAGGTATTCTTGTTTGCGATGTTGTAGTAAGTCCCATTTTTTACAGAACTGTTCTGTTGAATGTACAGTTCTCCTTTGTTACTATCCGTTCCATAGCTTGCATAGAGCGTACCTTGTGGTTGAACAAAAAGCCCATTCCCTACATTGCGTAGCGTACAACTGTTGCCTGATACTTGCAGGAGCCAAACTTGTTTGAGGTCGGAGGTGTTCGGAGTTGCAGTCATCAGTTTGCCGGAGGCATTAACACTCAGATTGCGTCCTGTACCACGTCCACTTTTCAGCCGATACAATCCTGTTTCGGCGTTGGCCTGAGCTGTGATGCTGCAACACCACATTAAACAGACCAAAAATGAAGATAGAATCGTATTAATTCTCATACTATATAATTATAATTGTTTGTAGCTAATTTTCGGTTCACGTGCAAATTTAGAGAAACAATCTGTAATTACTACAATCAACAGACCTTTTTTTGAGTTTGTTCATCCAAAAAAGAATTAATTCCACCATCAATCGGTATGATTTCATGCTCATGTGTGCTTATGAATTCGTATGGAGGAGGCCTTTTACGATGATATGATATGAGCTTTCTTTGCTCGGTGGGGTGGATTTGGCAGGATGTGTTCGCTCTGTAAAGCCACGACAATCATCGAACAGGTGTAGGGGCGTATCGCATACGCCCTCATGTGAGCGAAAATGAAATGATAACTTGGCGAACAAAACAATACCGTCGAACATGCAATCACGCTGCCATGAAGGGCGTATGCGATACGACCCTACACATGTTCGGTCTATTAGCTGATAATTTGGTGGTCGAATGATG
>CALZOH010000207.1 GCA_945827465.1 uncultured Prevotellaceae bacterium | reverse complement strand
CAAACGTTTATTTTGCGCAAAGTTAATCCAATCTAAGCGACAGGCAAAGTTAAATGTGTATTTTTTAAGATTCTCGCTTCCTATCCCAAGATATTCGGACACTTTCATTAGTTTTGATTCCTGTTGCCGGCCTTATTGCATAGCAGGAGAGATACTCCTTTTATTGTCTATGAAATTATTTTGCTAACTTTGTGCCACAATCAATAATATTACAATGGAAGACTTATCTACTGGTAAATTACCTGAAAACGCTTTCCGCGAGTTGAAGGAAGGCGAAGAATATCGTCCGGTGCTTGATCCGGCCAAGCCCTGTCGGGAAGTAACTACTTGGTCCTTGGTATGGGGTTTGATTTTTGCTGTTGTGTTTTCGGCAGCGTGTGCTTATTTGGGATTAAAGGTTGGTCAGGTTTTTGAAGCGGCCATTCCCATTACGATTATTGCTGTTGGATTGGCTGGCGTGACTCGTCGGCGCGGGGCGTTGGGCGAAAATGTGATTATTCAAAGTATCGGAGCCTGCTCGGGTATGATTGTTGCCGGTGCTATCTTTACGTTGCCGGCGTTGTACATTCTTCAGGCAAAGTATCCTGACATTACCGTTGACTTTTTCAAGGTGTTTCTTTCAAGTTTGTTGGGCGGTTTTCTCGGACTGTTGTTCATGATTCCTTTCCGCAAATATTTTGTGAAGGAAATGCACGGAAAATATCCTTTCCCCGAGGCTACGGCTTCTACGCAAGTGCTGATGTCGGGCGAAAGTGGTTCCGGACAGGCCCGTCCACTTTTGTTTGCCGGCTTAATAGGCGGTCTTTACGATTTTGTGATTGCTTCATTTGGTGCTTGGACCGATACTTTTTCTACTGCAGCTTTTTCCTGGGGAGCTATGTTGGCTGAGAAAGCTAAGTTGGTTTTCAAAATCAATACGGGAGCAGCAGTACTGGGTATGGGTTATATTATCGGTTTGAAATATTCGGCCATTATCTGCGCCGGTTCGGTGCTTGTATGGTGGGTGATTGTTCCTTTGATTCCTCTTGTGTTTCCCGACTTGGTGATCAATGCTCAAGGCATTACGGCTTTGGCTGCTTCGCCCGAGCAACTGTACGGATACACCAAGAGCATTGGAATCGGTGCCATTGCCATGGCCGGTCTTTTGGGAATATGGAAGAGTCGTAAGATCATTGTAGACGCAGCCCGGCTGACAGGTAAGGCTTTTCGCCGACAAACAGGGAATGACTCCCAGGAATTGCGCACTCAGCGTGACTTATCGATGAAAATCATACTGATTGGTGTAGTCGTTACATTGCTGAGTATTTTCATCTTCTTTTTCCTGGGCGTGATGGAGGGCAATTTGCTGTTCAGCGTGGTGGCTATCTTGTTGGTGGCTTTCATCGCTTTCTTGTTTACTACGGTAGCTGCCAATGCCATTGCTATTGTGGGCAGCAATCCGGTGTCGGGCATGACGTTGATGACTTTGATTTTAGCTTCTGTCATTATGGTGGCTGTCGGTCTCAAAGGTTCAGCCGGAATGGTAGCGGCCTTATTGATGGGTAGTGTTGTGTGTACGGCTCTTTCTACAGCCGGCAGTTTTGTTACGGATTTGAAGATTGGTTATTGGCTGGGTTCGTCTCCCGTCAAGCAAGAAACCTATAAGTTCTTGGGCATTCTTGTGAGTGCTGCCACGGTGGGTGGTGTTATCATGTTGCTGAATAGTACGTATGGTTTTACCAATGGTCAGTTGGCGGCTCCTCAGGCCAATGCTATGGCGGCTGTGATTGAACCGCTCATGAGTGGTCAGGGTGCACCTTGGTTACTTTATGCGATCGGAGCCGTTTTGGCTATTTTGCTTGACCGACTGGGTATTTCTGCCCTTGCCTTTGCCTTGGGTATGTTTATTCCCTTGGATTTGAACTTGCCGCTTTTAGTGGGTGGTCTCATTAGTTGGTATGTGACCACTCGTTCCCATGAGGCTTCGCTCAATAAGTCGCGTAACGACTTGGGTACGCTTTTGGCTTCGGGCTTCATTGCCGGTGGAGCTTTGATGGGTGTTGTTAGTGCCATTCTTCGTTATCTTGGTTTTAATCCAGCCGATGAATCTTGGACAAATTGCGCTTTAAGTCACGTAGTGTCGCTGGTGGCTTATTTTGCCTTGATTGCTTATTTGGTGAAAGCTACGATGGCTGCCAAACAACCGTTGAAGAAATAATTTTTAAACAGAAATATTTTAGAGTATGAAGAGAAATGTATTGTTTTTGGGCTTTTTGTTAGCAGCTATGCCTGTTTTTGCCCAGCAAAATGATGTTGAACCGGCCGACCCACATCCGGCTCCGGCCCAGGCTTGGCAAACAGTGAAAAACGTTAGTCTTGGATGGGGTAGTACCGACATTCGTTATCAGCGCAATGCCGTTCCCACCACTGCCAAGTCACTGACGTTGTATGCTTGGAAGGGTGAGCGCGTCAGTGCGCAGGCTGTAGTCTTCGCACCTCAAAAGATACAGAAACTGACGTTTGAAGTCAGTGATCTGGTGTGCGGCAAGAACTTGATTCCGGCCTCTGTGGTCAATAAGTATTTTGTGCGTTATGTCTTGAGCGATTCCTATCGCAATAAAGAAGGTAAGGAGGATAACGGCCGTCACCTCACTCCGGCCTTCGACTCCTGCTTGGTAGCCGACCGTTTGCATCCGGCCACTGAAATGACTGTCGAGGCACAGACCATTCGTCCCCTTTGGCTTGATATCCGTATTCCCCAGGCAGCTCCTGCCGGCAAATACAAGGGTACTCTGACTGCCCATTGCGACGGCCAGCAGTTGTCACTGCCCTTTACGGTTGAAGTGGGCAAGCGCGAGCTGCCGGCTCCGTCTCAGTGGAAGTTCCATCTTGACCTTTGGCAGAATCCTTATTCCGTGGCGGCGTTCTACAATGTTCCTCTGTGGAGCAAAGAGCATTTCGACCTCATGCGTCCTTTGATGAAGCGTTTGGCCGAGGCCGGGCAGAAGGTGATTACCTGCAGTATCATCAAGCATCCGTGGAACGGACAGACCCAGGTGGCCTTCGAGAGCATGATTGGCAAGACCAAGTGCATAGATGGCAGTTGGAAGTACGATTATAAGGTATTCGACCGTTGGGTGGAATTTATGATGGAGTGTGGCATCAAGGAGCAGATTGACTGTTATACCATTGTGCCCTGGCACTTGATGTTTGAATATTTTGACGAGGCTGAGAACTTCTCTTATCAGGTGAAACTCAATCCCGGCACTCCCGAATACGAGGCTTTCCTGCTGCCTTTCCTCAAGGATTTTGCCCGTCATCTGAAGGCCAAAGGTTGGTTCGACAAGACCTGCATTGCCATGGACGAGCGTCCGAAGAATCTTTTGGAACCGGCTTACGACGTATTGTTCAAGGCTGATAAAGGCTATCGCGTGGAGGGCGCCGTCAATTATTTCGGTCCCGAAGTGGCTGAACGTATGTACGACATCAGTTTTATTCACGACGAACCGGTGCTGACTCCCGAACAACTCAGCAGTCATCTTTCAAAAGGAAATCGCATTACGTTCTATACCTGTTGTGGTCCTGAGCGCCCCAATACGTTCACTTTCTCCAATCCTGCCGAATCGGCTTACTTGGGCTGGCATGCCGCAGCCATCGGTTACAGCGGATATTTGCGTTGGGCCTACAATAGTTGGGTGAACAATCAGCTGACAGATTCTCGATTCCGTACATGGCCGGCCGGCGACTGCTTCTTTGTATATCCCGGCGGCACCAGTATTCGTATGGAGCGCCTGATTGAAGGTATTCAGGATTATGAAAAGATACGCATCCTGCGCGAGTCGCTTACCGGCAAGAAACTCGATGCCCTCAATGCCGTGCTCAAGAAGTTCGAAGCTGTTCACGTAGGTCTTGAGGTCGACATTGAAGGCCTGATGAGCGAAGGAAAGGCCGTACTTCGTTCGGTTGAAAAGTAATGATTGAACATCATCTGCATCATTATTTATGAAGAGAAGAGATTTCATGAAGCGAGTGCTCGGAAGCGGTGTCTTGATGGCTACCTCTTCCTTGCCCGCTTTGGCAGAAGATGACCCTTCGGTGTTTCCCAAGCGGGGGCGATATGAGCGGCTCAGTTTGAACTATGCCACCATTCATATCGGATTAAAAGAGCCTTTCTCGGTGTTGCACATCTCCGACACTCACCTCACGGCAGCCTATCCCCACGAGGGCAGTAAGAAGCAGACACTTCATAAGTCGCGTACCGTTACCTTTGGCGGTCGGCAGGAAGAAGCCCTGCGCGATTCGCTCGATTGGGCTCGCAAATATGTAGACTATGTGGTGCATACCGGCGACCTGATTGATTGGCAGAGCGAGGCCAACTTCGATTTGGTGCGAAAATATTTCGGCAATCAAATCTTCGGCGCTTTGGGCAACCATGAGTATTCTCCCGATATGTGGTTGAGCGATCCCAAGGAGCAGCACGTGGAAGCCTACAAAGATTTGAGTCGGGATACCTTGGCGCAGGTCTATCCGTTTGACCTCAGTTTCCATTCGCAGGTGATTCACGGTGTCAACTTCATAGCCATAGACGATGTTTATTGCACGGTGACGCCTGAACAAGTGAAGCGTTTTCACGAAGAAGTGAAGCGCGGGCTTCCCATCATTTTGTGCATGCACGTACCTTTCTACACCGACGACCTATGGCGCGCCAGCCGACGATTTTGGAGTTCCAAAGAAGGCGAACGCTTCCGTTCTGCCCGAGTAGACCATAACAGCAGCTACAAAATTCAGCAGGAAGATCCGGTAACTCGTGACTTCATCAACTATCTGAAGCAGGAGCCCCTCTTGAAAGGTATTTTATGCGGTCACGAACATATCACGGTGCAAGATCGGTTTTCGCCGACAGCCATACAATATTCGGTAGCCGGTAATTTCCAGTTCCACGGGCAGGAAATCTTGTTCGTATAGCTTCAACGATTCATTGCATGAGGGTGTATCAAACTGAAAAAAGTTTGGTACACCCTCTTCTTTTCTACCATGGAGGGCGTATGCCTCTGCGCCCCTATAATTTTGGCTGATTTGACATAATGTTTTCACTCGCTAAACGTTCGTTTTCATCGAACAAGTGTAGGGGCGTATCGCATACGCCCTGA
>CALZOH010000206.1 GCA_945827465.1 uncultured Prevotellaceae bacterium | reverse complement strand
GGGGGAGTGACTTTGCAAGGCTGCAAAAACGTCCCCGACGCCGGGGGAGTGACTTTGCAAGGTTGCAAAAACGTCCCCTACGGTTGGGGGAACGTCTAATGAATGATTGAGATTAAACTATCAGGCGCAAACAAACCATCTATTGCGTAAGAGCCTTAGGTGTCCAGTTCTTAAAGAATCGTTTCACCTTGTCGGAATCATAACTCTCGTCCGATTCAAGGAAACTGGAGTCTTGAATGTGTAAGACTTCTCCTTTACCATCCAATACAACAAGAACAGGAAAACCAAAGCGCCCCGGGTTGCCCAAACGCTTCATCAACTGCTTAGCTTGCGCTTGCGCTGATTCACTCACTTTCTTACGCGGATTATAGTTGACATGAATATAAACATAGTTATCAGCAATCATACGATTGATCACTGAATCTTTAGTTATAAAGTCAGCAAACCGAAGACACCACGGACACCAGTTACCTCCCACCTGACACACTACATGCTTGCCGGCCACCTGAGCTTGTTTAACAGCTTTTTCCACTTGCTCCAACGGATTGATGCCTTCATCATACACCTTCTTCAATGCAGTTTGCGCCTGCAACGTAATAGTCAAGCAAAATGCAACCACTACCATCAAAATAATTCTCTTCATATTGAATTGTTGAAATGTTGTGATAAATCAAGATTGATAGCCGCAAAAGTACATCAGTTCTCCGACTGCACCAAGACTTTTAGGCAAAAAGCAAAGACAATTGGCAAAGAAGACAAAAGGGAGTGATCTATCAGAATGCTTTTTAGTAACTTTGCTGCAATTAAAACCCCAAACAAATTCATTTACATGAGAAGAATACTGATTCTTTCAGCGTTGCTCTGTAGCACCCTGCTGCAAGCTCAAAACAATTTGCCTCTGCGCGCCATCTATCATACTCCGGCCACCAATTGGGAAAGCGAAGCCCTACCTATCGGAAACGGATACATGGGCGCCATGATTTATGGCACCGTCAACACCGAACTAATCCAAACCAATGAAAAGACACTCTGGTCGGGAGGGCCCGGAGAAGATAGCCAGTACAACGGAGGACATCTGCGGACGGCAGAAGAAAATCATCAGACCTTTCTAAGCATCTGCAACATCCTGCAGGAAAAAGCCATTGATTTCTCCAACAACCGAGCGGCTTATGTGAATGCCAACGGAAAACTCATTACTCACAACTACGACGACAGCGGAGTGAAGGAACTCGTCGACCGGTTCGGTGGTGACCGCACCCATTTCGGTTCTTACCAAACGCTGAGCAACATTCTTATCAACGACCCCGACATCCCTGAACTGATCAAAGAAAGCATCAAGACCTCGCACGACAACTTAAAGAACAAGAGCCAAACCATCGCCCACCTGTTTGACGGAAACATCGGCAACAAATGGTTTGCCGACCACGAAAACAAACCTCTACCCGTTACCATCGAATGGGCTTACAACCGAAACGTACGGACCAACACCTATAGTGTTACATCAGCAGACGACATGCCCGGACGCGATCCTAAAGCATGGAAACTCTATGCTTCCGGCGACGGAAAGAACTACCGCCTCGTTGATGAGCAGTCAGGCATCTTTTGGCCGGAGAGCGCAGCAGGGAAAGGACGTCGGCAGACCAAAACTTTCCCCATGAAAAAGGGGAACTACCGCTTCTTCAAACTCGTCATTACCGAACTCGTCGACAATAGTCAACAAGCACAACTCTCGGAATTTTCGATCGACCTTCCGAACAGTTATTCGCACTACACCCGCACCCTTGACCTCGACAATGCCCTACAAACCGTCGTTTACATGCAGGGAAGAAATCAACTGAAGCGGGAATACTTCATGAGTTATCCCGACCGCGTCATGGTCATCAGACTCACAGGTAGCAAACCCTTCAACAGAGTTATTTCAATGGAATGTCCACACAAAACCTACTCCATTTCATCCAACGAGAAGGGCATCACGCTCACCGGCTATCCAACGCCACTCTTTAGTCAGGAAAATCCTGACTGGCGTAACGGACTGCGCTTTGCCCAACAACTTATACTGCAATCCACTGAAGGAAAGGTCACGGCGGAAGGAGGGAAACTGCGCATTGAGCGTGCCCGAGAAATTGTATTACTCATGTCTGCCGCCACCAACTACCGGCCCTGCTACGACAAAACTTTCAATTACCTCTCTCCCGAAGATCCCCTACACACCGTCGAGTCGATCATCGGAAAAGCCCGCGCCAAAACTTATCAAGCCCTGCTTGATACGCACCTTAAAGACTACCACGCACTCTACAACCGCATGTCACTACAATTAGGCAATGCACAAGAAGCGCCCGCTGAGCCTACCGACAGCCTACTCTACAAAATGACACGCGGCACTGCCACACCGGCCCAATGCCGTTACCTCGAAACGCTCTACTACCAAATGGGACGCTACCTGCTCATTTCCTCGTCACGACCGGGTTCACTTCCAGCCAACCTGCAGGGAGTTTGGGGCGAACGACTGCAAAATCCATGGAATGCCGACTATCACTCCAACATCAACATTGAGATGAATTATTGGCCGGCAGAGCCCACCAACCTGTCGGAATGTCATCTGCCCATGATTGACTTCGTACGAAGCCTGGTACCACGTGGAGAACAGACGGCCAACCATTATTACTGCAAACCCGATGGAGGGAAGGTACGTGGATGGATCGCCAATCATGAAATCAATATCTGGGGACACACGGCACCGGCTCCCAAAGGAACGCCCCACGTCTTTCCGCAAGGAGCCATTTGGATGTGTCAGGACATTTGGGAACATTATCTATTCACGCAAAACAAGGAGTTCCTGAAAGAGAACTTCCCCATACTGCTTGGCGCGGCCCTCTTCTGGGTTGACAATCTTTGGACCGACCAACGCGACGGAAGTCTGGTCTGCAATCCTTCTCTTTCGCCCGAACACGGCGAGTTCTCACTCGGATGTTCTACCGCACAGGCCATGGTGAGCGAAATCTTCCACATCATCCTGCAAGCCAACAGCGAACTGAAGCAAGAAAACACATCCGAAATACAAGAAATACAGACCGCCCTGCAACGCTTGTCAGGACCGAAGATTGGACTGGGCGGTCAATTCATGGAATGGAAAGATGAGGTCACACGGGACATCACCGGCGACAATCACCACCGCCACACCAACCATCTGTTTTGGCTACACCCGGGCACCCAAATCAAACCGGGAAGAAGTGAGGAAGACAATCGCTATGCAGAAGCCATGAAGGTGACGCTCAACACCCGTGGTGATGGCGGAACAGGATGGAGCAAGGCTTGGAAACTCAACTTTTGGGCACGATTGCTCGATGGCGACCGGGCTCACAAGCTTCTCAAGAGCGCCATGCAACTTACTCATCCCGGAGGAAGCGGAGGAGTATATGCCAACCTATTCGACACTCATCCGCCATTCCAAATTGACGGTAACTTCGGTGTGACAGCAGGCGTTGCCGAAATGCTGCTGCAAAGTCACGGAGGTTACATCGAACTCCTACCCGCTCTGCCCTCTGAATGGAGCGAAGGCAGTTTCAACGGCATGTGTGCCCGCGGAGGTGTTGAAGTCTCTGCTCAATGGAGCAATGGTCGCCTGACAAAAGCTATCCTTCAAGCCAGACAAGATGGTACATACTCGGTTAAGTATAGAACACAACTGAAACAAGTAGAACTCAAAAAAGGAATTCCCACCACCGTTCTCTTCCAATAGGCGAATTGATATTTTTTGGTGGCGAACGCTAAACATTCACATTCAGATTATACAAACTGATGAACTAACTTTGCACAAGTTAGTTCATCAGAAAATTATTTCGTATAATCATGACAAAGAAAGTAATGCTTACTTGGTTGATGGCAGGATTCCTTGGCTTTTCCCAAGCCCAAAACACCTCCACCCTTCCCTCCAACATCAAATCAGTCTTAGCCATCAGCCGTGTACTTGGCGATGGGCGCAAAGTTGAATCCGTCATTTTGGAATATGACACTCCGATCAGCAACAAAAGTCTTTCCAACCAAAGTTTCAAGGTAGAAGGAAAAGAAGTGACCCGCATTTACGCCAATACTATTCCCGAGAAATCCGAGAAAGGTACAAATGGTCAGTACGTTGTTATTGAAGTCAAAGCCGAAGTTGACCTGAACGCCCAACCCAAGCAACCAACGGAAGCCGAAATGGCCAAGAAAAAAGAGCGTGACGCCAAGCAGGGCGGTCCCGGCTTACGCGCGGGTTGGAGCACGGGTGGAAACGATGAATATCCGGGTTCTGCAACAGTCATTCAGACGGATAACATAAAAACAGCCAAAGGGAAGACTTACGCTGCCAACAATACTCCTATCCACAGTACAGCAGAAAAACGTCTGGTAGCCGATGACTTCAAACAACAAGAATTTGTCAGTCCCTTTACCGGACAAGTATTACCCTATAATATCTTCCTTCCAAAGGATTATAATCCAGAAGAGAAATATCCCTTAGTACTCTTCATTCATGATGCCGGCGTAGCCAGCGGCCCCATCATTCACACGCTTTACCAAGGGAACGGCGCTACTTCATGGGCCGAACCCGAAGCACAAGTTCGTCACAAATGTATTGTAGTAGCGCCTGAATATCCCGTCATCACAGTTGACGACAATTGGAACTATAGTCACCACTTGGATGCCACCATCGCATTACTGAAGGATTTGCAAAGGAAGTATTCCGTTGATTCAACGCGCATCTACACCACAGGACAATCTATGGGCTGCATGTCGTCTATCGTCATGTTACTCAAGGAACCTAAATTATTTGCCGGTGCTTTACTTGTTGCCGGCAAATGGAATCCGAGCCTAATGGCACCGCTCGCACAACAAAACATTTGGATTATTTCATGCGAAGGCGACCAATCCTCCAACACCTTACAAGGACAAGCCGTTGAAACATGGCGCAAGATGGGCCATCCCGTCACTGAAAGTACTTGGAATATGACATCGTCAATCGAAGAACTATCGAAAGAAGCTGAAAATATGAATAGCGAAGGTCACCACTTGTTGTTCACGCATCTGACAGGAGGCAACCATCGTGCTACATGGTTCGTTGCTTACGGCATTCCAGGCATACAAGACTGGCTGTTTAAACAACATCGATAAGGAG
>CALZOH010000205.1 GCA_945827465.1 uncultured Prevotellaceae bacterium | reverse complement strand
TGAGTATTGATAGCTTCATCAGCAGCCTCCTGACGTGTCATTGATTTGTCCTTGTTAACATCACGCCAATTTTTTCGATTATACATTAAATCGGAAAAATTGAATTGATATTTGGATATAGTACCACGCTCAGAACCAGAAATGCCATTATCAACTGCGAAGATGTTAAGAATTTTTGGGAAGATACGCCTGACTTCTACTTCGCCATTGATGCTTGTATTTCCAATCATAAAGCGAATAAATTTATCTCTCAGATAAAGATAATCCTCTTTGGTGACATCACCGTTAAGGGATTTATCAATGTATTCTTGAAAATATTTCCACATTCCACTATCTACCATAACCTTACGGAAATAGCAATAAAGGAAGTTATATGTATTGCGCTCCCGGCGTGAGATATAGTCGAGCATATCTTCATTTGCTATGGAGTACACATTCGTGTTACCAACCTTATCTACATTCAAAACATGAGCACACCCAAGCAAACGGAGTGGTTGCTGAATGAATTTATCATATTCATGTCTCGCAGTAGGATTGGTTGGGATAGGTTTCCCAAATACAGCAACTGCATTTTTAATAAAGTACTGAGAATCCCAAATATCGCTTACGGTAAAAGTTTGCCCTTGCTGTACTATATTCAAGATGCAGTCTGCAATAAAGCAAACGACATCAGGAGTACATTTTTGGTCGGCAAAACGAGCATCTCTTGTTTTACGAACATCAAGATCAAATTGATTTAGGAATTTGTTTATGGTTTCTCTCATACAGTACTATTATTAAGTTTTCCGAAGAAGAAAACGGAGTTGTTATCTATATTGAGTGAGCGAGAGCCGAGGTTACGAGCAATCGCATAAAATTTTGAGAATTGATTGGTTGCATAAAAGGCTAAGTCTTCTTCCGTCAACTTAATATCAGAGTCAACAAGAGATAGAATTGCAACCGAGCCGTCTGCAATACACCCCATTGGCATAAAGCATGCGCGAGGATTATATGTGAGATTTGGCACTAAAACGCAATCAGTATGATTTAGGAATTTGCTTACATCAAATTTGGATGGATCATCTATGTAGCAGTCGTAGCCATCAATATTTATAATCTCGTTATTACCAATATTACGAGATTTCAAAACCCGGATACTACCAGAAGGAAGAGTGTCCTTTTTTGTAATTACACGGTCGCGATAAGATTTGAATATTCCAAATTGCATTGAGTTAGCAATTTCATCAAAAGAGTTATCACGATAAATCAGCCAGTACGGAAATTTTTTATCGGTAAAATACGATTGAGATATTTTACGCACAGAATTATTGATATAAGAAAATATCAAACACTCTGATTTTGGCTTCGCTGTGTCTATTGTAAAAGAAACGGTTTCTATTTTAACTCCCTTAAAGGCTTTCTCTCCAAAGTCTATAAAATGAGTGATTGCATATTGAGACATTACCGCACGGGTCAAGTTAAATTCAGGCGCATTTATAAGACTCTTGGGTACAATCAAGGAAACATATCGTCCTAAAGATATGGCTTTTTCAATGAAAAAAGCAAATATATTATTCGTCTCTTTGTTTATAGCGGTTGCGCGATATTTAGCCGACAAACTTTTATTATTTGTCAGTTTCATATAGGGTGGATTCCCGATTACGATGTCGTACTTCTTTTGAAAATCATAAGTTAATGTATCAGCAACGATAAAGTTGATTGAGAAATTCTCAGGAATATTCAAATGGTTAATCATTTCCTTAAGAATCTCAATAGATAACGGGTTAATGTCCACTACGTCAATTTCAACTTTGGGGACAGAAGCATATTTTTCAATCAGAGAAGGCAAAAAGTTCCCAACTCCAATAGATGGTTCCAATATGGAAAGAGATGAGAAAAATTTAGCGTCAGGCAAATTGTTGACAATAGCAAAACAAACGTCTTGTCGAGTATAATAGGCTGCGGTATTATCTCTTTCGGAGTTTGCCATTTCAACAATTCGTGAAATCTTAGAAAAAGGAGCAGTCGAACGCCTAATAAATGAGACAATACTGTCTTGTGTAGATAGATTTTGCTCGTTCACGTAAGCGGTAGCGTCTGAATTAGAAAAAGTCGGTTTATCCAACACTTTACGTATTTTATAAGCTATTTGCTTAAAAATTACTGTTGGCACAGCTTCTCCTAAATTCTGACGAATATTCATTTCTTCCTTTTTAAGAAAAGCTTGCTTCTCTTTCAAAGGTAATGAATTGAGTATATCAAATGGGGTGTCTGTCCATTGGAACGAATAAGGCACCGACATCATTAGCATAACCTCTCTTATGCTGAAAACTCGGTTGTCCGATGGATGCACCGTGTTCTGACTCGCCATAATATCATTGCGAGTGTGGATGCAAGGTGCTACACGATCCCAAATTTGACGTGTGTATTTATCCCCGTTCTTTTGGGCATTATATACAATTACCCCATCCCTGACTGTATGAGGAATCCGTGAAATATCAGTGTTATCAAAAGCAGACTGACCCTCTTTAATTTCTGAAATCCATGCTTCCATGTGTGGAGCATACTTTCGGAAATTATGATAAATATCCTTTTCCCAAATTTCACCCATCCTTTTAAGACTCGGCAGGTGTCCGATAGTTTCTCTAAGTGTAACTTCCTTTGAAAGTGAGGGGAAAACATCATACGGAGTTACGTCTGCAATATCCTTTCTGACACCAATCACTAAAGTACGAGTACGGCTTGATGGACACCCATAATCCTTAAAGTTAATAACCCTGAAAAGGATATTGTAATAACCTCCTAAATTATAGGTTATCGCCTCTTGAATAGACTTATCAATGCCATCAATATCAGTGCAAACTGATGTGAGGAAAGCACGAACATTCTCAAAAATAAAGAATTTTGGGAGAACTTCTTTCGTAATTTTTATAGATTCAACTACAAGTGAGTTTCGCTTTAATTCGTCTCCTTTCTTGTGGTTAGCAACCGACATACCTTGGCATGGAGGTGTCGCGATTAGGACATCTAATTCAGATAGACCAAAGCAATTCTTCCATAAATCCAACTCACGAAAAATCTTATCTTTCGTATCTGATTGAGTCATATCACCACAAATATATCCTGAGTCAAGCATACACTTGTGGTTGAATCGTTGAATTTTAAGACGTTTTTCTAAAAGCTCAACCGTAGCGATACAACTATACCCAGCCTCCTTAAAGCCATAACAGCCTATTCCGGCACTACTGAATAGACTGATATAAGAACGAATACCATACGGCGTTCGTTTCTCTGCCGCAATAGCAGAGAAAACTTCTTCTGGAATATTGTATGCTTTAGGTTTTCGTCTCACGGAAGAAAAAGCAAAAACTTCCAAGTAGGCAGACAGGCGACCAAACCTTTAGCGACTACAAGGAAGTTCCTTTATATGTTGAATATAAGTTGTTACTTACATTGGGCGGTCATTTGTCTGCGCGAGCGCGTTTTAGAGTGCAAAGGTACGAAAAAAATCCGAGATTTGCTACTCGGATGCAAAATTAGTGTGCGAGACTGCCAAAATCTTGCACACTAAAGTTAAAATCTGTTTAATGCTTTAATAATTTTCGATGGCTTCGATGAATGGGGCATCGGCGTCCTCGCACGAGCGGAGCGGATAGCGTTCGGGAGTGGTGCTTTCGTTTGCGCCATAGCCTATGCCGGCGCAGAAAGCGAGCGCCTGATCTTCGGTATCGAAGACCTCAGGCTCGGGGAAGTAGAGAGTATCGTCGGAGTCGAGAAGTTCCTTGAAGCCGTCGATGTCATCGTCCATGATGAAGTCGATGGCGAGCGGTTCTGAAATTACATATACTTTTACTGACATAATGAGCAGATTTTGAAGTTGTTTTCTACATACAAAGTTACGAAAAATATATGAGAAAATCACTATGAAAGGTGAATTATTTGCCTGTATCATAGTGATTTTATGTGAGTGAAAATTTCACAAACCGCGATAGGGATAGAAGCCGGACGGTCGAGACGTAAAGGCTCGATATACGATAGCCCGGCGATGCGAGGAATGTTCTCGGATGGCCGGTAGGCACCGCCCGAAGTCCTCACTTACTGCGGGCAACATCATCGCGGCGCATCGCACTATACATCCTCCAGCGTAAGCTCGATTTTGTCATCATCGATTTTTCTGCTATGTTGTTGAAGGTATTCGTCGATTAGTTTATGTACCCGCACTCTTATTAACTTGTCGGTCTCCAACACTCCGAGATTAAGCGCTTTGACTTCTTCGTTGATTTTATCAAGTTTTGGCTTTAAGATGCGATAAAGCTTGACTTGTGTCCAATACGCGGGAACATCCTCAACTGTAGACGGCCCTACGCGAAGAGGGGAATGTTCAGCACTAAACTTCTCATGATCTCGAAAGTAAGCTTCGACTATATCAGAAAGAAGATTGAACTCGGCATCAGAATCCGCGCTATCGGATTTTTCTTTAAGAAAGTTGAGACGTTTTTTTGCGTATTCATATGTCTCTTTTGAGATTTGGATAGCATAGGTTTTGGTTTCCGGGTCGGCAAGGTATTTATCTCCCACTTCTCGCGAGACAAAAAGTTGCTGAATAGCATAAAAGTCAGGTGCGTATGCGCTATAATCCCAGTTGTAAACAAGGAAATCGCCCGGATTTACTTTAATCCCTTTTGGATAATCGTCGTTGAATGGGTCGGAACCAGGCATACCAAATTCGAGAAGCTGGACAGGAGCACAGCTATTAGGAATGAATATGATATAATCTTTTCGATGCTGAGGAGGAAGGGCGAGATATGAATATAAACAGCGGAGGAACGATTCGTATTTTTCATATGCTCGTATTGTCATCTGATTGAGGTAGCTAAACTCGTATATTGGTTTAGGTGACACTATTCTATCATATTCCTCAGACTCGAAGAGCATTAAGAAATCTAAGTATGTGAAGTAGTACTGGTTATCATTGTCAGCAGCATCAGTTTTGAAGAGGCTATATATATCGTAATTGCCATCTTCTTCAAATTTTAAGTTGTCAACAACTTCATCGGGGACGAACTCAAGGGCACAATCCTCAAACATTTTTTTAATGCCAGGGAATGTATCTGAAATGAAATCGAAATCAGAACGGAGCACGTAGTTATTTTCATAGCTGCGGGAAAATATATCCATGAGCTTATCCTTTAACTCCGGCTCATGACGATAGTGCGCAAAG
>CALZOH010000204.1 GCA_945827465.1 uncultured Prevotellaceae bacterium | reverse complement strand
TAACTTTTATATAGTATAAAAACTATCTCCAAAAACGGGAGGTAACTTTTATATAGTATAAAAACTATCTCCAAAAATGGGAGGTAACTTTTATACTTTGGGGAAGTGATGACGACCGAATGGGGAAAGGTTCGCCTCGTGGCGGAGGCTCCGAGCGCCGGCGGAGAGGGCAAACAAGGCGGAATTTGCGCTCACGAACAGAGGGGCGGAGTCACGACGGCAAAAAAGCCGACGCTCCGCCCCTCTTGATAGGTAAAACCCGTCAGGATTTCTTCTTCTTGGTCAGTTGATAAAAAGCCCAGGTGGTGACGCCCGTCCCCAATATCAGGCCGACCACATAAGTGGCGATGCGCTGAGGGGTCATCTCCTTCTCACCCGTCACGTAGGTCAGAAGGCCAAAGACCAACGAAATGGCCAGCGACACCAAAATCATGGGTTTCAGCGGATAGTAGGGAACGGTAAGTTGCCCGAAGATGGGCTTCTTGGTAATGCGCGTGGCTACCCAAAGCAGGGCCACCACGGTCACGAAGTTGAGCAAGAAAGCCCACAAGATAAAGAAAAACTCGCGAGCACCGAAGGTATTCAGATGGAGGGCGTTGGTCCAAGTCAAAAAGTAGGCCAACGTAGCCGAAAAAACGATGTCGCCTTGTCCTAAATATTTGTTCATTATATAATAGATGAGTTATGCTTGTTTGTCCTTAGGCCAATTAATCAGGTTCAACTGCTGCTGCGCACGCGTGAAAGCCGTATAAAGCCAGCGGTAGTATTGATGGTCAACACTGCCCTCGGGCATCCAGCCCTGGTCGATGAAAACGTGCTCCCATTGCCCGCCCTGGGCCTTGTGGCAGGTAACGGCGTAGGCATACTTAATTTGAAGCGCGTTGTAATTGGGGTCTTTTCTCAACTGCTCCATCCGCTTGGCCTTGGTAGGGTATTCCGAATAATCAGACAGCACACCTTCATAAAGCTGATTAGACTGCTCGGGCGAGAGAGCCGCCGACTCAGACTGCAAGGCATCCAAGATGACGCGCAAGCTGATTTCAAAGTCGTCGTAATCGGGAAAAGAAAGCGTCACGTCGGCAAAGTGAAGATTGTAGAAGTCCTGAAAGCGATGAATCCTCTTCACAACAGCAATGTCGCCATTCGCAATAAAGTCCATGGGCAACTGATGGTCCTTGCCGGCCCGGGCCTGCTCCATCTCCACCCAATAATAATTATTCTTCACCACCATAATGATGTCGCCCTGCGTCAGACCGCCGTCGCGACCGAAGATGGCGCTGCGCACACCCTGGTTGTAAGCATTCGCCCGCTTGTTGGAACGGGTAATCACAATCGTCTGCTCCGTACCACAATGGTCGTAACTCTCTTCGAGCGCCTCAATCAGTTCGCTGCCCGAAATGGAGCGCAAATCCTGAAAGCCACTGAACCGGATGGTCGGAATCTCGTCAAGCCCGCAGCCGTCGGCCAAGCAGTGACGCAGCCGGGTAGCATTGTGAAGAATGCCGCTCTCATGAGCCTGTCGCATCACCTCCGTCAGCTCAAAAGACGTCACCTTGAAATGGGGCGCACTGATTTCAGAAGCCATCAAAGCCGGCCCGTCCTCCTCGCCCACCGGCGGCAGCTGAGCCGTATCGCCCACAAAAAGCAGACGGCAACCCGGCTTGCTGTAGACAAAACTCAAAAGGTCGTCGAGCAAATGCCCGCTACCGAAGAAAGGGTGCTCACTGCCCTGATTGGAAATCATGGAAGCCTCGTCAACAATGAAAAGCGTATGACTGTACTTATTATAGTTCAACGAAAACCCGGCGCCGGGGTCATTAGCCTTCTTCTGGCGATAAATCACCTTGTGAATCGTATAGGCCGGAAACGAAGCATGATTGGAAAACACCTTGGCCGCCCTGCCCGTAGGCGCCATCAGCACCACCTGCCGATTGAGTTTCCTCATCACCTTAACCAGCGAGGCAATCAGCGTCGTCTTGCCCGTTCCCGCATACCCGCGCAAGATGAAGGCACTATCGTCGTTCGGCGTCATGATAAAACGCCCCAACTCACGCGCCACCGCCTCTTGTTCGGCATTAAAACTAAACGGAAACTCTCGTGACAGAACACGCAGAAAAGTATCTTCAATCATCAGCAGGAACGTAAGAAACCAAATTGTCGGCGCAAAAGTACGCAATAATCCCAATAGCACCCTAAATTAATCCATCAATAATCACACACGAAGCGTCTTCAAGTTGTGAGCACGTGGCCAAATTTTGAAAGCGAGACAATTTGTCACGGTTTGATTACCCTCCTCAATAAGTCGTTGTTTGAATTTTCGCCAATACGCCTGAGGGCTTTTGCTCTCAGTGAGCACAGCCACCACATCTACAATAGAGAAATACCATGACAGGAAGAAAGAGGATGATGACAAGAAGTGATGGTCACACGATTGACAAGGCAAAAGAGCAGGCACAACGCTTATATGGGAGATTTATACTCCTCATGACAGGTGATAGGGGCTACAGGGGACAGAACATGTCGGGAAATACAAAAATAATGATACCGGACGTTCCGAAAGCAACAGACTCAGATTATGCGAGAGCAAAGAAGCAAGAACTGTTTAGGAAGCGAGCAGGAATAGAGCCCGTTATCGGGCATTGCAAAAGCGATCATCGTTTGGGACGGAATTTTTACAAGGACCTTTTCGGAGACTCTATTAACGTCATGCTCGCTGCCGCAGCGTATAACCTCAAAAGAGCCATGAGGCTTCTTTTGTGTCTTCTCAGATGGATCGTCATGAGGCTCATGATAGAGGGAAAACCTTTTACCGTCCATGCGATGCAGACACATGCGCGTAGTTTTTAAGGATCGACTATATAATTATGTACAGCCGATGGTATCGGTCTTCGTGAGTGTCATGACGGGTATCGGTGTCTTGATGCCCAGCCAAGGCCTGGCCGTGGTTCTGGTCTGCTTGGGTGTATGGTTGGTCACGAAATCACGTTCACGAGCAGATTCGGCTGCCGAGTCCGACTTACAGAAGCCGGGCGATCGGACAAACTCAAATCAAAAGGTGGAGTGATAGCTGCTGATGGCTTTCTCGGCCAAGGTGCTTGAAGCCCCCTTGCATCGCCATGAATTTGATTTCTTGAGTCATGAACGACGGCCTCCCTCCAATATTTGGGATGGCCCGCTATTCGGGTACTTACGGATTTTCCGTGGAGCGAGAAGAAGAAAACAACCCTACGGCGGTAGCCCTTTGAGCGGTAAATGTTACAAAGAAATACTGTTTTTTATCCTAAACTTATATATTATTGTTACTATCCCAACAAAAATAACTTAGGTTTTCTGACAAGTTTGTTTCTCTCGTTTAGCAACGAGGCATTAGAAAAAATTGTGCAGTCTTCTTTCAGTGTACCGAAGCTCTCGTGAGCATGGCCAAAGAGATGGTATCGAGGTTTTATCTCTGTCACACGATTCCTCAAAGGCGCATTCCCCCAGTGGGTTCCAGCCGATTTGTCGAGAATCATAATCGGTGGCTCGTGGGTGACGACGATATCTGTATCATCAGGAATCAGTTCTTCCGGATGGTTATAGGCCAGTCCGAAGAACTTCACTCCGCTTATCTCACATCCGCTATCCTGAAGGAAATAGACATTGGCAGGCAAGTCTTCAATGGCTTCTGCGTCCCACAGACACAGGTCATGATTGCCTGTGACGAAGATTTTGTGAGGATACGGTAGTCCTATGAACCAATTCAGGAAATCAAGCACCTCGCTCTCTGTACCATTATGGCTGATGTCACCGCTATGAACGATGACATCAGCCTCTGGTAAGTCACGGATTTGATGATGCAGTCCGTGCGTGTCAGATAGATGTAGGATCCTCATCTTTTATCTCGTACTTTTGGTATGGAAATAGATGAATCCTTGGGACAACTTCTGTATTTGCCATCTGGTACAGGTCTGTCTTCAGCTTTGCCAGTGGGTGTACAGCCACAGAGTCCCAATGCCAGTCATCCCAGTCTTTCATGTAGTCTTCATAAGTGTCATAATACTCTTTGGAATCATTCAATTCCCAACTTTCACGTTCAGACTCAGGGAGCATTGGGCCGATGACCTTTACAGGTACAACAGCATCGTAAGGAGCGTGGAATACCGCCAAAATCTTTTCACTCGGAGCAAAACGGCTTGCTTCCTGATACTTGGCACCGCCAGGCTGATGACCACCATGAGTATAAGTGGCTAAAAGAGTCTTGTTAGCATCGAAGGTCTGCACCTTTGATGGAAAAAGGTCTTCCTCGTCTTCAATCTCGTAGCCAACAAGATTAGCCTGCCTGTAAAGCGTATGTTCCAAGACGAACTTGGCAGCTTCCAAGTCCTTGAAAGCACCTATGTATTTTGAATCAAGCCCGTAAGCTTCTTCTCCGTCTTCTCTGCTTTTACAGGTAGTCCCATCTTGGAGTTCCTTGGTACAGAATATTCTTAAGCTGCATGAATCTGCTATCGACGAAGATATGGGCATGATAGACTCTCCGTCATGGAGTCTGATTACAGGCCATTCCTCACCGAATAGTTCTGCAAACTTGTCGGGGCTGTCTGTATGGATGGGGATGATGGCCTTAGGCTGAAGCAACCGAAAGAGATTGTTCATACTGCCCATGTCGCAGTGTCCGCTGGTATGTAGGTACTCATAACCACCTTCCAATGCTTTTGCCAAGGCTTCGTTGTAGGCCTCTTTTCTCTCGTCAAGATACCCTTGCCACATGGAGAGATATTTTTTCTTCTCGCCAGGGAGTTCGTTGATTAGTTTGTCAAACTTGGGGTTGGCACGTGCTATCAGCACATATCCTTTGCTCCTTATTGTTTCTACGAACTTGTCGTTGAAGGTAAAGTCATCGCCTTTTCTGAAGAGAGTCAATGGCTCATATTCCCCATATCGATACAGTTTGGACTTACTCCACAGCGAATCGCTATTTGCCACGATGTCCATCACCCGCTTCTGATAGGCATCTACAAAGAACGGCATACCTGCCCTTAAAGCAGCGTGATAGAATGAGAATAAACGGTCGATATTTGTTGACGAGAGATAGACAATATGACCAATCTTCTGAGTAAGCGCATCTTCAAATGCTTTTTGAAGTTCCGCTTCGGTGCATGATGTTGAGTCAGGACGTGACACATTGGTGCCCTCGCAAACCACATAATCCACTTCCCCCACATATTGTTCAAGCATTTTCCTCAATTTTTTGCTCCTAAAACCAT
>CALZOH010000203.1 GCA_945827465.1 uncultured Prevotellaceae bacterium | reverse complement strand
AATCGGGTAAGGGACACTATTCACTCGATTGTATCTTAAATGAAAGAGCCGTGTTTGTCCTTCCTATTGTTGAACCCCTTACATAGAAGGGATTTTGCAAGCAATACGGATATGTGAAGTAGACTTGAAATTTAGCCGTTTTCGCGCAGGCTACGCAGATAGTTGGTAGCCTCCATTCCGGCTTGACAACCTGACGCCGCTGCCGTGATGGCTTGTTGGTAATGGGAGTCGGCCACGTCTCCAGCGGCAAACACTCCGGGAATAACGGTACGAGGCGTTTTTCCTTCCGTAATGATGTAGCCTTGTTCATCTGTTTTAAGCCAAGGAAGGAACAAATTGCTATTGGGTTGATGTCCGATGGCCAAAAAGAATCCATCAATCGCAATATCATATTGCCTTTCGTCAGTTTCGCCTTTTCTATACACTACGTGAGCACCTTCTACTCCTTGGTTCCCAAATAGTCCTACAGTATTGGTTTCAAACAAAATCTCAATCTTTGGATTGGACTTCACTCGCTTTTGCATAATGTCGGAAGCACGCAAAAAAGGTTTTCTGACTATCAGATAGACTTTTGAAGCTAATGTCGACAGATATTCTGCTTCTTCACAAGCTGTATCGCCGCCTCCAACCACAGCAACGGTCTTTTTGCGATAGAAAAAACCGTCACAAGTGGCACATGCACTCACGCCTTCACCTTTGTATTTCTCTTCATCTGCCAAACCCAAATATTTGGCCGTTGCTCCCGTTGCAATAATTACACTATCAGCCTCAACTTCCGATCCGTCGTCAAATGTAAATCGATATGGGGCAGCATTTAGGTCTGCTTTCACAGCTATGAGCGGACGTATTTCTGCTCCAAAAGTCTCAGCCTGCTGCCGCATACGGGTCATCAGCTCATTAGCATCAATACCTTCCGGAAAACCGGGAAAGTTTTCGATTATAGTAGTTGTTGTGAGTTGTCCTCCAGGTTGCAATCCTTCATAAATTACAGGACGAAAACCTGCACGACCCATATAAATGGCAGCAGTATAGCCTGCCGGACCTGAACCTAATATTATGCTATCAAGATGTTCCATATATTATTTCTTTTATCTTAAATCAATAATTTCAGCCGAAGGATATTCTTTCTTATCGAACTTAAACATGCTGTCGTTGTACTTCTGGTTGGTTTTAAATTCCTGAATACTGATGCGTGTCCATCCATCCGTTCCACGCCGCATACGAATGCAGATCGGATAATAGTTTTTCTTGTCAATATCAAGATACATTTCACGTATCTTTTGCGACACTTCTGTAGCCATTAGATGAATGCAATAACAATCCATTCCTCTCAATGAACTCTCGCCATATTCATAATCATAACCTTTGCGATATAAACTGATAAATGTGTATGGATTCATTGCCTGCTGTTCATATACGGGAGGAACACTTACGTTTACCTCATCGTTTTCCTTCACGTAATTCCATAAAGTAGTTCCATCGTACCAATAAACAACGTTGTCGGAAGTCATTTTAAAAGCAGTTCCGTGCAACTTAATCACACCACTCATCTTTCCCATTTCCGTTTTCCCTTTAAAACTGGTTGCGGTAAATTGGGCTTCAATATCTCCGGCTTTTTTGATGACTGCGGCAGTCTTGTCCAAGATATTTTTCGCCTGTTTATCTGTTTTTGCAGACACAGTAGACAATCCTATAAATGCGATAAGCAAATATGAAAGTATTTGTTTCATTATTCAATGCAATTATAAATTATTCAATATGTTGTTTAATGTATTCTCATCGCTACAAAGTACGTCGCGCGGTTTGGCACCATTGACAGGTCCCACAATACCCATTCTTTCCAATTGGTCCATCAAACGACCGGCACGATTATAACCTATCGAGAACTTGCGCTGTATATATGAGGTGGAACCTTGTTGATGCAAAACGATAAAACGGGCAGCCTCTTCAAAAAGAGGATCTAACTTTTCATCGTCATCCAATCCCTTTCCTTTTCCTTCGCCTTCTTCTGTGGCAACTTCAGGTAATTCATAAGGATGCGAGTATCCTTGCTGTTTGGATATAAAATCGTTAATATGTTGTACCTCCGGTGTATCGATAAATGCACACTGCACACGAATTGGGAGAGGAGAACTACCAGCAATGATCAACATATCTCCTTTACCAACCAACTGATTGGCACCTCCTTGATCAAGAATGGTGCGAGAATCTATCTGCGAAGTCACCTTAAAGGCCATACGGGCAGGGAAGTTAGCCTTAATTGTTCCGGTAATGATATTTGTAGTTGGTCGCTGCGTTGCAATGACCATATGCATACCAACGGCACGGGCTAATTGGGCTATACGTGCAATGGGAAGTTCTACTTCTTTGCCCGCAGTCATAATGAGGTCTCCAAACTCATCTATTACAATTACAAAATAGGGAAGGAAGCGATGACCGTTTTGCGGATTCAATTCTCTATTTTTAAATTTGGCATTATATTCCTTGATATTACGACACTTCGCCTTCTTCAACAACAGATAGCGATCGTCCATTTCCTGACACAAACTCTTTAATGTCTTTACTACTTTGGTTACGTCGGTAATAATAGGGTCGCTATCTTCATCCGGTACTTTCGCTAAAAAGTGATTGACAAGTGGTGCATAGATACTAAACTCCACTTTTTTAGGATCAACCAATACCATTTTTAACTCTGATGGATGTTTTTTGTAGAGTAGGGATGTGATGATAGCATTTAAGCCTACGGACTTTCCTTGACCAGTAGCTCCGGCCACCAAAAGATGGGGCATCTTGGCCAGATCTATCATATAGACCTCGTTTGTAATGGTTTTTCCCAATGCAACGGGCAATTCAAAGTCACTTTCCTGAAACTTCTTACTATTCAAGATGCTTTCAATTGACACGATACACGGCTTTTTGTTAGGAACTTCTATTCCGATGGTTCCTTTACCGGGTATTGGAGCAATAATACGTACTCCCAATGCACTTAAACGTAGTGCTATATCGTCTTCCAAATTCTTTATCTTCGAAATACGTACTCCCTTTGCCGGAGTAATCTCATAAAGCGTAATGGTAGGACCAACTGTAGCCTTAACACTTGAAATTTCTACGCCAAAAGTATGCAGGATATTCGTAATACGATCCTTATTTTCAACCTGCTCCTGCATATCGATGGTATTTTTGACTTCATCGTATATTTTAAGCAGATTCAATGGCGGATATTTATAGAACTCTAAATCAAGTTTAGGATCATATGGATCACCTAACGAATGTTCGTCGGCTTTGTCTTCTTCCGGAGCCCGATTTACACTAAACTCCGTATCAACTGTGGGAGTACCATCTGTTTCAGCAGAAGGTAACGATTCCCCCATTTCTTCCTTTTCTTCGACAATAGGTTCAGACCAACCGTCTTCTGATTTCTGATAGAGCGTTGCATCGGTTAAATCTATTTCGGTAGGTAATTGATCTACGAATTCAGTCGGATCTGGGAGTATCTCATCATCATTTTCCTCCGATTCTTCCGTTTCATTTTCCGTTTCAGCCGATTTCACGTTACGTTTTGGAAATAAATCCTTGGGGCGCATCAATTTTCTAATAAGAATAATGGTACGATTACTTAAATATATCAGATAACTGATTGCCAAAGCCAATAAAATGAAAAATAAACCGGGTTTACCGATTTTTTGTGTAACTATGTTGCAAATCTGACGGCCATGCCCACCACCGGGAGCAAACGAAAAATGTTCCAGCAGATTATCAGGCATGAGGAAAGCGATCGTAACCGACAGCCAAATCATCAGAAAAGCATAATTCAGGAATTTGCGCCATAAATTCACCTTGTATGTTTTCATCAACTTCATTGAACAGAAGAAGAAGAAGAGAGGAATAAAGTAAGCAGCTATACCAAAACAATCGTTCATGAAGAAATAAGCCATCTTGGCTCCCCAATAACCGGTCACATTATTGATTTCTTCATGTATATCGGGATCTGACGACTCCAAAATACTTTGGTCGTTTGCCCCAGAGACGATTAGGGAGGAGAAGGCAATCAGCATAAAGACGGACATAAGCAATATAGCCAGTCCGATAAGGAAATGCAACGTCTCACCCCCCAATAAATCTTGGAATTTAAATGAATTTGTGAGTTTGGAAAATGGTGATTCTTTCTTTTTCTTTTTCGCCATTCGTAATGGTTATTTTAAAGGAAGGGCTTTTACACCCGACTTTGTCAGTTTTACAGGAATAATATATCCGTTCTTATCAAATTTCAAATATTCAATGCACGTTTCACGACTATTACCATCGGTTTCTGTTAAAGGGCGACGATGATAAATAATATAATAATTGTCTTTTCCCGGCCCTTTAATCACTGAATGATGACCTGCACCTGTTGCAATTGAAGGATCTTGCTCTAAAATTTTTCCTATACGCTTAAACGGTCCGAAAGGACTGTCTGAAATGGCATAGGCCACACAATAATCTGGACCTGTCCATCCTCCTTCTGACCACATAAAATAATATTTTCCGTTGCGTTTCAACATAAACGGACCTTCCACATAGTTTTCCGGAGTCACTTCTTTATAATAGGTACCATCTTCAAAAGGAACAAGACTGAGCAAATCGGGTGATAGCTTCACCAAATTACAGTGTCTCCATCCTCCATAATACATATAATATTGTCCATCGTCATCTTTAAAGACAAATTGATCAATAGGCTGTGCGCCATTAACGATTTTACCGATGAGAGGTTTCCCTAACGCATCCTTAAAAGGTCCTTCAGGATGGTCAGCAACAGCTACACCTATACCTCCAAGTTCTCCTTCATGAACATTGTTTGCTCCAAAGAAGAAATAATATCTATTGTTCGCATGTACAACAGCCGGTGCCCATAATGCTTCACGTAACCAACTGATGTTTTCCTTGGTCAACACAGCCGGATGCTTTGTCCAATTCACCAAATCAGGGGATGAAAATGCATCCATAAACAACTGTTTTTTGAAAGGAGCGGAGTAAGTGGGGTAAATCCAATATCGATCACCAAAAACAGCTCCCTCAGGATCGGCGTACCAACCTTTAAATAATGGATTACCGCTTTCACTATTTGAAATGTTGCGTCGGCCCGATGAACTCATTGTGAGCATAAAGCCACAGATAGTTATATAAAATAAGGACTTTCTCATTGATTTTTTATGAATGTGGAGAGCAAAGTTACAACAAAGAAATGAAAGTACTGACGATTGTCAACAGAATGTTTTGTTAGATGCACGGCTCTTTCATTTAACTTTGACATTGTTTGGCAACAACCTAAATAAGTAAC
>CALZOH010000202.1 GCA_945827465.1 uncultured Prevotellaceae bacterium | reverse complement strand
TTGGTGGATACGTTGACTTATGTGGACGGCGCCAAGAAGATGCTTCGTCAGATGGTAGGTATCGAGGATGACGATAAGCTGAATTTGGTTTCGGCTGCAGATATCTGTTCGCAGGCTCCTAAAGGAAAAGGTAAGACCATCGCCGTGTATTACGCTTCGGGTGAAATCATTCAGGAAGAGAATCCGAGCATGACAGGTATGGGCGGAGAATACATTGTGGGTAAAACCGTGGTGGAGGACATGGAAAAACTGATGAATGACGATGATGTCGAGGCCGTCGTTCTCCGTATTAACTCTCCGGGTGGAAGTGCCTATGCTTCTGAGCAGATGTGGCACGCCATTAAAGAGTTGGGCAAGAAGAAGCCGTTGGTCGTTTCGATGGGTGGTTATGCAGCATCCGGCGGTTATTATATGAGTTGTGCTGCTCCCTACATCTTTGCTGACGCCACCACGTTAACCGGAAGTATCGGCATCTTCGGCATGATTCCTGACGCCAGCGAATTAATTCAGAATAAACTGGGTTTGAGGTTTGATCAAGTTTCTACCAATAAGATGAGCGATTTTATCGTGGGTAATTTCTCCCGTCCGATGACCGAAACCGAGTGTATGATGGTGCAGCGGAAGGTGGAAGAAGGTTATCGTCTCTTCCTGAGCCGTGTTGCCGAAGGCCGAAAGAAGTCTACCGCCGAGATTGACAGTATTGCACAGGGACGTGTTTGGACGGGCGAACAGGCCATTGCCATTGGTTTGGTTGACAAACTCGGTACGTTGGACGATGCCGTTAAATATATTGCGGAGAAGGCCAAGTTGGGCGACAAGTATCATACCGTCAGCTATCCTCAGCAAGACCCGTGGTACATGGAGCTACTCAACGAAAAGAAGACCAGCTACTACGAGTCGCAAGTGCGCAGCGTGTTGGGCGAGTTCTACCAGCCGATGATGGAACTGAAAAAGATTCAAAGTCGTGATGCCATCCAGGCACGCATGCCTTTTGACCCCAATATCCGATAAAATTATTCACATTCAAGCATCAGAAGCGGAGATGTCCGTATGCCCATCAACAAGCGTCTGAAAATTTATCGGGTTCTATATCCCCTGGCTGCCATCTACGGTTTCGTTGTTCGTGTTCGCAATCTCCTTTACGATCGAGGTTGGATGACGACGAATACGTTCAGTGCTCCTGTCATTTGTGTGGGAAATCTGACCGTAGGTGGCACCGGTAAAACCCCTCATACGGAATATCTCATTCGACTTTTAAAGCATAGCGGGCGCGTCCTCGTTGTGAGCCGCGGATACAAGCGCAAGAACAAGCAGAACCTGACGGCCACGGTTCAGATGACCGCCGAAGACATTGGCGATGAACCTTGGCAGATGAAGCAGAAGTTCAAGGAGGTGGAGCTAAAAGTCTGCCGGCGCCGTGAAATCGCTATTCGTGAATCCTTGCAAGACCGGGCAACGGCTCCCGACGTGGTCTTGCTGGACGATGCTTACCAATATCGCAAGGTGACGGCCGGAATAAACGTGCTGCTCACCAATTATCATCGACTGATTTGCTTTGATCGCATGTTGCCGGCGGGCCGGTTGCGCGAGGGTCTGTACGGAAAGGAACGGGCGCAGGTAGTGATTGTCACCAAATGTCCGCCCGATCTTTCTTGGGAGGAGTGCGAACAGGTCCGCGAGTGCTTGCATCTCCGTCCGCATCAATCTCTGTTTTTTACCACGCAGAAGTACTCCGACCTTCGCCAGGTCAACGGGCAACGCGTCATCCCATTAAGCGAGCTGGGCGGCGTGCCCGAAGTGCTGCTGATAGCCGGCATCGCTACGCCCGAAATCCTGCTGAACGATTTCAGGAAATGGAACCGGCGAGTGCGGTTGCTCGCTTATCCCGACCATCACTCGTTCAGCGAGACCGACCAGGCCGAAATCAATCGCGCTTTTTCGACGATGAAGGCAGGCAGCTTGGTGGTCACCACCGAAAAAGACATGGCTCGCCTGCATCTGTGCCGCCATTTGAGCGAAGAAGTCCGGCAGTCGCTCTACGTCTTGCCGCTTGAAATAGAATTCCTGCATCAACAGCATACTGAATTTAACGAAATAATCAACGCTTATGTTAAGTCACATCAACGAAACGGCTGAATGGTTACAGTCGCAGTTACCACGTGTGCCGCAAGTGGCTATCATTTTGGGTAGCGGCTTGGGCAAGCTGGCTGAATCGGTCGAAGACGCCACCACCATTTCTTATCACGACATCCCCCATTTCCCCGTCTCGACGGTGGAGGGCCATGCCGGCAATCTGATTTGCGGTCGCTTGGGCGGGAAAGACGTTCTGCTCATGAGCGGGCGCTTTCACTACTACGAAGGATACTCCATGAAGGAGGTGACATTCCCCATCCGCGTGTTCCATGCCTTGGGCATTCGCGCGTTGCTGGTCAGCAATGCCGCCGGAGGCACCAACCCGGCCTTTCACATCGGCGACCTGATGTTGATTACCGACCATATCAATATGATGCCCGAACATCCCTTGCGCGGCAAGAACCTGCCGACGGGGCCGCGCTTCCCCGATATGACGCACGCCTACGACCCGGATTTGATACAAAAAGCGCTGCAGATTGCCGACGAGCAGCAAATCAAGCTGCGCCAGGGAACGTACCTGGCCACGCAGGGACCGACTTACGAAACTCCGTCGGAATATCGCCTGTTCCGCCTTCTGGGAGCCGACGCCGTGGGCATGAGCACCGTCCCCGAAATCATCGTGGCCAATCATTGCGGGATGAAGTGTCTCGGCATCAGTGTCATCACCAATGTGAGCCAGACGGCCTCGAAGGTTTCGCACGAAGAGGTCAAGCGCGCGGCCGATGCCGCCCAGCCCGTGATGACCCGTTTATTCAAAGAACTCATACATCAACTACCCTCATGACAGAAAACAAACGAACAGAAATCTCCACCTTGGGAGAATTTGGCTTGATCAACCATCTGACGCAAGACCTCACTGCCCGCAACGACTCTACCATCAAAGGGGTGGGCGACGACTGCGCCGTCTTGAATTATAAAAAGAAAGTTTTAGTGACGAGCGACCTGCTGACCGAGGGCGTTCATTTCGATTTAATCTACACGCCCTTGAAGCATTTGGGCTACAAGGCGGCGATGGTCAACTTCTCCGACGTCTATGCCATGAACGGTTTTCCGCGTCAACTCATTGTGTCGATAGCCTTGAGCAAGCGGTTCTGTGTGGAAGACCTCGAGCAGCTTTACGATGGCCTCAAGTTGGCCTGCGAAGAGCACGGCGTTGACCTCGTTGGCGGTGATACGAGCTCTTCCCTCACCGGGCTCACCCTCAGTCTGACCTGTCTGGGCGAAGCCGAGGAGGGGAGGATTGTTTATCGCAGCGGTGCCAAGGACACTGACCTCATCTGCGTGTCGGGCGACCTGGGCGCAGCCTATATGGGCTTGCAGGTGCTGGAACGCGAGAAGGCGGTGTACGAACAGCAGGTGCGTGAGCACAAAACGCAGGTGGCGTTCCAACCCGATTTCGCCGGCAAGGAATATCTGCTGGAGCGACAGCTCAAGCCGCAGGCCCGGAGGGACATCGTCGAGTTGTTGCAGCAAGCCGACATCCTGCCCACCTCGATGATTGACGTTTCTGACGGCTTGTCGTCGGAGTTGCTTCACATCTGCAAGCAAAGTCACGTCGGCTGTCAGGTGTACGAAGAGCGCATCCCCTTGAATTATCAGACGGCGTCGATGGCCGAACACTTCAACATGAATGTCTCGACCTGCGCCCTCAATGGCGGCGACGACTACGAATTGCTCTTCACCGTCAGTCTTTCCGACTACGAAAAGGTGAAGGACATTCCCCAGATTCGCATCATCGGGCGCATTCAAAAGGAAGAGTACGGCTGTCAGCTGGTGACGCGCGACGGCAACGAGTTTGAATTGAAGGCCCAGGGGTGGAACCCTCTGCAGTGATTTTGAGGGGGAGAATATAAAAGATGAATGAATCACAGCCATCATAACCCAAAACGGCATAACAGTCTTCGGATGAAAAAGCTTCTTCAAATCAACGGGTACTTGACTTTCTCTACCGGGAAAATAACACAGCAGATTGGAGAACTCGCCATCGCTAATGGATGGGAAAGTTGGATTGCCTATTCGGGTCGTATGCCTGAATTTCCTTCAAAGTCAAAACTGATTAGAGTTGGTAACTTCTTGATCTCTTGCCTTCATTATGTGGAAGACAGGCTGTTGGACAATGAGGGGTTGTCTTCAAGATGGGAAACGAGAAAGCTTATCAAGAAGATGGAAGAGATAAAGCCGGACGTTGTTCAGCTCCATATTTTGCATGACCACTGGCTGAACTACAGCATCCTCTTCCCTTATCTTGCACAGAGGAATATCCCTGTGGTTTGGACGCAACACGACCAGTGGGCTGCAACCGGGCATTGTTTTTATAATCCGGTAGGATGTGAACGTTGGAAGGACGAGTGTCACGACTGCCCCCTATCGAAATGGTACTGTCTGGACCGCTCACGGAGGAATTTCAGGTTGAAGAAGCAGTTAATGGCAGAGATTCCTTCGCTTACAATTGTAGCTGTGTCTGAATGGTTGGCAAACATGATGAAACAGTCGCATTTGAAACACAGAAAGATTGAGGTAATCCATAACGGCGTAGACATTCAGACCTTCTCTCCTCAGCCCCCGATTGCCGATGATGAAAAGTATGGCATCGATTGGAATAAGAAAATACTTCTTGGAGTCGCCTCTCTATGGGACGAGAGAAAAGGTCTCAATGATTACATTGAATTAAGCAAAAGACTGGATGATCGATTTGTCATTGTTCTTGTCGGCCTTACAGATGAGCAGATCAAAAAACTTCCTACAAATATCATTGGAATCAAGCGCACGCAAAACCAAACCGAATTAGCACAACTCTATTCAATGGCTGATATCCTGTTGAGCCTGTCTTATGCAGAGACTTTTGGATTGACCATGGCCGAGGCTTTCGCGTGTGGAACTCCATGTATTGTATATGACAATACCGCTCAACCTGAAATTGTTTCTCCCGGGACGGGATGTATTGCCCAAACTGGATGTATCGACAACTTGGTCAGACTGATCTACGAAATGACAGGAAACAGCTATAAGCAGCATCATACGGCAGATTGTCGCAAGCGAGCAGAGGAGCATTTCGACAAAGACAAATGCTTTGAAAAGTATATCGAACTATATGAGAGTCTTATTGAACGGGATGAATGACGAACGAAGTTAATTCAAGACTCACCCTGTTCATGGACTCTACACGGTGGGAACGGTGGGAAAAGTTCAATAAAATAATCTTTCGTAAACATTGCGTGGGTAAATAAAAAGTGTTACCTTTGCACACGCAAAACAGGAGGTGCCTTAGCTCAGTTGGTAGAGCATCGGACTGAAAATCCGTGTGTCCCCTGTTCGATTCAGGGAGGCACCACCGATTTTTAAGTGGTTAGAATGTAGATAAGCAGTCGCTTCTTT
>CALZOH010000201.1 GCA_945827465.1 uncultured Prevotellaceae bacterium | reverse complement strand
AAAGCACCACGAATCTTGGCCGGTTTGAAATAACGCGACAACAATATACCCATGCTGAAGGGGAAAATCATTCGGAAGAAACCACCTAGGAAATTAACTCCATCAAGCGTCCATCCCACTCCATAGAATCCATAACCGCTCACATCAGCCAAGGTGATATAGGCCACACATACAGCCAGCACCGATACAACCACGGTGAGCGCACGCTTGCTGAGACGACTCAACAGCAAGGCATAAATGATGTTGCCAATATATTCAAAAAACAATGACCAAGAAGGTCCGTTCAGCGGATACATCTCACCGTTTCCACGCACTTCGCCATACGTACCGGGCAAAACCGGAAGCAGGAACATCGTCATCAACAGACTCAACATCACAGCTGATGTAGCCACTTGGGTTCCATCCCACTTGACACCGCCCTGCACATAGAACGTAATCATACCGATGACGGCACAGAGCATCACCATGGGGTGCAAACGAATGAGACGACGCTTGAAGAAACCTCCCAGGGTAAGGGTACGACGCATACGGTCGTCATAAGCATAGCCGATGACAAAACCCGAAAGGATGAAGAAGAAATCTACAGCCAGATAACCATGATTCATAAACTCAATGATCGGTTGATTGCCGGCAAATTGATAGCCTTCAAATACATGATACCACAACACCAAAAGGGCTGCAACTCCTCGCAAACCATCCAGCAAATCATAATGAGGCTTGGAGTCTGCGAATACAGATGATGAGGTTGTTTTCATTGATTTTTCTTTAAAAGGATTAATTATTGAATTAAGTATATTGTCTTTTGATACATGAGAGGAATAACACACGATAAAGTATTTAGATACCTCTCATCAGATAACGTCGCTGACGATAGCTTTGAATGCGGAAGGCGAAATGTTGGAAGGGACGAATAAGATTATAGAGAGGATATAGGCGGCCTATCTCCGACTGACACATAAGGCGCGTAGCACGATGAAAAAGTAATACATCAACTACAAAGACTATGACCACGGCCAAATAAGGCAGCAAAGAAAAGAAAAAACGATGGACATCCACCGGTTGCAGGCGCATGGCCCATACCACACTCAGCAGTAAGACACCCCACGCGGCCCAACTGGAAAGCGACCACATGAAACGCTCCCTTTTCCCCTGCCTGCTGAGGCTTTGCGAAGCTGCAGCATGGAACAGTTGAGAGGTCGTCCATAATTGATGGCGAACAGGTAATTGTTGCCACATAAAAGAACGTGAATCCATCACCACACCGGTACGTCCCTGAACGGCTAATGTATCCACAAACAACACATCTTCACCTCCCAGCCAATGTAATTGAGCCGAAAAACCTTTATTGTCGAGAAAAAGGCTTTTACGAAAAGCTATATTGCACATCAAGCCACCGACAGCCTTGCTGTTCTTACGAACGATAGCAGCCCTGAACCAACGCAACTGCTGCATGAAACGCTCGTAAGCATAACGACGCGAATGCAAGGTGGTGACCGGGTAGAAATTGGAATACCCCAACACCAGGTCATGCTGCTCGTCACAACCGGCAGAAAGAGTTTGCAACCATTGCGATGAAGAAGGGCAACAATCGCCTTCGGTCAACACGATCCATTCATGACGCGCCGAACGCACACCCAGTGTCACAGCCAATTTAAAATGACTCATATATCTTGCCGTATCTGACGTGAACGTATGGCGCACATGAGCATGACGGTTCTCCACTCGCTGAATGATATCGGCCGTATCGTCGGTAGAACTATCGTTGACCACAATCACTTCATATTTTCCGGAATAATCTTGCGTAGCTATACGCTCCAACGTCTCTTCAAGACTATTCCCGTGGTTGTGAGCAATCACTACTACCGAAAGCGGCTCGGAAGAATCTCCCAAAGCCTCATGAACAAGCCTTTTACTCTTCAGCATCAAGATGGGAAAGCGAACCAACACATAAACCAACAGGCACAACAACCATACTGCCAATATCAGATATTCTTGGTATTCGTATAATAAATCAACTAAATTCATCTATTCTCAAAAATACAACTTAATTACAGACATTCCCTACTACCACTGCCCGCCGACGAAATTCAGCACAAACCACAGCCGTTGCAATAGCTACGTTCAGACTCTCGCTGGTAGGTCTTCCCTCCGGAAAAGGAGGTATCAACAAACGTTGGTTGACCATTTGAGCCACTCGAGGCGAAATACCCTTTCCTTCACTACCCATCACAATGAGACCACACTGTTGGAGTTCCGAATCATAGATATTATGACCATCCAATAAAGTTCCGTAAATGGGCCAATCTTGCGGAAGGCTTTCCATCCATTCGGGTAAATCCACATTATATATATATATACGCGCGAGTGCTCCCATCGTCGCCTGAACGACTTTCGGACTAAAAGCATCAGCCGTATGGCGCGAACAAAAGATCCGGGTTATCCCAAACCAATCGGCAAGACGTATAATAGTGCCTACATTGCCTGGATCTTGCACACCGTCAAGGGCAATACACAATGATTGTCGCAGTGTATCCGCATCGGGCATTTCATAATCGGGTTGGCGAAACACAGCCAAAACTTCTTGTGGATGTTGAAGAAAACTAACTTTGCGTAACTCATCTTGCGTCACACGATCGACCGTACACCCTGACAATGGGTTCAAATCGCAAGAATGCGCTTCCAACCACTCTGGAAGAGCCGCAACGTAAACACAGGAATAAACACTTAACAACTCGCCCACGACCTTGGGACCTTCAGCCACAAATAAACGCTGCTCATCACGAAACTTTTTCAGTCCCAACGAATGGATTTGTTTAATTCGGTTTTTGCTTATCATTATTTCGCTTCCCTCATTATATATGTTGCAAAAATACAATAAACAAATCATTTTATCTGAATTACCCAACCAAAAAGAACACCCTCCCTCACCCATCAACAATCAATGAAATGATGAAAAGTAATAGAGGCTTAAGAGTTTTTATCACCCCAATCATTCAAAAAGACATGACGGGTACTAAAAAGTCAGTCAATCAAAACGATTTCACCGAAAAATAGCTTCAAAAAAGTTTTGGAACGAGCAAAAAAGCGTATCTTTGCACCCCGTTAATAGGTAAGTATTACAAGCTAAAATAAAATAGAAAGATGACTAAAGCAGACATTGTAAGCGAAATTTCCAAAAAGACTGGAATTGACAAATCCACAGTTTTAACAACCGTTGAAGCCTTCATGGGGGTTGTAAAAGACTCTTTGGCAGGTGGCAATAATGTATATTTGCGCGGTTTCGGTAGTTTCATTCTGAAAAAGAGAGCTCCCAAAACAGCTCGCAACATCACAAAGAATACTACTATCATCATTCCGGAACACTATATTCCTGCGTTCAAGCCCGCAAAGAGTTTCGGTAATATGGTTAGAAAATAATAGAGAATAATTCACATCATCAATCAGTAAAATTTTTAAGCTATGCCAAGCGGAAAAAAGAAAAAAAGACACAAGATGTCTACTCACAAGCGCAAAAAGAGACTGAGAAAGAATAGACACAAGAGCAAATAAAAACTCTAAAATCTTTTAACTGGAAGAACAAATCTGAAACTCTATGGAACTGTGTTTTCAGATTTGTTCTTTGCTTAAAGAGAAATTAGTAGATAACAAAATCAATGACAAGCGAAGTAATAGTAGACGTACGGCCCAAAGAAATATCTATTGCCTTACTGGAAGACAAGAAATTAGTAGAACTCCAGAAAGAAGGGCAAGAAGAATCATTCTCGGTCGGCAATATGTATATAGCCAAGGTAAAAAAACTAATGCCTGGACTAAATGCCTGTTTTGTAGACTTAGGATTCAAACGGGACGCTTTTCTTCACTATCTTGACTTAGGACCTAATTTTCTTTCTTACCAAAAGTATCTGAAGCAGGTAACCAGCAATCGCAAGAAATTATTACCCATCACTGCCGCAACCGTTCAACCCATTTTAGAAAAAGACGGAAGCGTGCAGACCACCCTAAAAGTTGGACAGGAAATCTTAGTACAAATTGTTAAAGAACCGATTTCAACCAAAGGACCGCGTCTGTCGTGCGAATTATTTTTTGCCGGACGCTTCTTGATTCTTATTCCGTTCAACGATAAAATCTCTGTATCCTCCAAAATTAAGTCAGCTGCAGAACGTGCGCGTCTCAAGCAACTCATGCAAAGTATCTTGCCAAAGAACTTTGGCGTTATTGTACGCACCGTAGCTGAAGGCAAGAGAGTGGCAGAACTCGACAAAGAGCTGAAAATATTGCTGAAACGCTGGGAAACAACCATTACCAATGCTCAGAAGTGTACAAAGTTGCCCAAACTGATTTTTGAAGAAACCAGTAGAACAGTTGCCCTTTTGCGCGACCTCTACAATCCTTCTTTTGAATCCATTTACGTCAACAACAAAAACACCTTTAATGAGGTAAAAGAATACATTCAGTTGATTGCACCGGGCAACGAAGCTATTGTAAAACTTTATTCGGGAGTTAATCCCATTTTCGACCACTTCTCTGTCACCAAACAAATCAAGGCATTATTTGGTCGCACCGTCACTTACAAACACGGAGCCTACTTGATTATTGAGCATACAGAAGCTTTACACGTGGTCGACGTCAACAGTGGAAACCGCTCCAAATCAGCAGAAGGACAAGAAATGAATGCACTCGATGTCAATCTTGGTGCTGCTGATGAATTAGCACGCCAATTGCGACTACGCGATATGGGCGGTATCATCGTAGTAGATTTCATCGATATGGCCAAAGCAGAAAATCGTCAGAAACTCTACGAAAGAATGGTACAAAACATGCAACAAGACAGAGCACGCCACAACATCCTGCCTTTAAGTAAGTTTGGACTTATGCAAATTACCAGACAACGCGTTCGCCCTGCAATGGATGTCACCGTTGATGAAACTTGTCCCTCCTGTTTCGGTACTGGAGTAGTCAAATCGAGCATCATGTTCACAGATACTTTAAGTAACAAAATCAGCATATTGGTCAACGAGTTAGGACTAAAAAAATTAAAGCTCCACGTTCATCCTTATGTTGCTGCTTATATTAATAAAGGAATCATTTCCCTGAAAAACAAGTGGCAGATGAAATACGGAAGAGGTATCAAAGTCATTTCCGACCAAAGTCTTGCATTCCTCCAATATGTTTTCTATGATGAGGATGGTGAGGAAATTGATATGAAGGAAGAAAAAGAAATTAAAGGCCCCAAAGCCCAACCGAAAAAAGGAGACTTAAAAGAGTAATCCTTTCCCCAATCTGAAAAAGGCTGATACAAGAAGGTTTCAACTTCCTTTGTATCGGCCTTTTTCAGATTCAGAGTTCACAACTCCACCCTTACTATCCGGCAGTCAAACCAACGTTTTATAACAAATAAAACCAATCCTACCAATTGTATCTAAGTCCCAAATCCATCAATCATCACACGGTGACTTATAAGGAATATTGATGAAGCAACTTCAATACCTGATTGTACACGGCACAAAACCATTTTGTACACGCTCAATACACGATTATACACGACACAAAACCGCA
>CALZOH010000200.1 GCA_945827465.1 uncultured Prevotellaceae bacterium | reverse complement strand
CCGTGGTAGGTGCTGCTTCCGCACAGCTTGCGGGTCACTTCCAAGGCATAGGTGGGGAAGGGGCAGATGCGGTCGTTGTGGTTGATGAGCAGTCCTTCCCACTGCCTCATCGTACTGTCGGGCAGGGTGGCGGCCTGGGTGTTGGCGGCTGTTCCCATGAGGGCGATGATCATCACGCCCTTGCGCAGCAACGGATGGCGCAACAGGTGGCGGTAGTGGCCGCGGGGGTCAAGGAGCAGGCCGATGAGCGAGGCGAAGAGCAGTAGGTAGCCGGCGTAGGTGAGGCCGATGCCCCATGCGTCGCGGTTGAGGGTGAGCAGGGTGCCCCGGCCGTCGTCGTCATACGACGTTTGGTAGAAGCGGATTTGCTGCAGCGTCAGAATGCTGTTCATCGAAACCGTCTGTTGCAGCGTGTCGCCACCAACGGCCACCGAGAGATGACTCACATAGTCCTGCGGTGCACGCGTGCCGGGATGATAGTCGATGCGAAAACTGTCGAGTCTGACCCTGAAGGGCAGCGGAAGCATGGCGGGCGGCTCGCGGTCGGACTTGGGTTCCAACAGGAAGGCTTCGGTCCAAATACCCTGACGCAGGTGCAGTTGTCCGCGTGTGGCCGTGAGGCGGGTGATCAGTGCACCGCCCAGTATGAGCAACAGGGCGGAATGGACGCCCCACCAGCTCAGGCTGCGGCCGCGCCATCTGCCTTGAACTGTTACCGCAAGGGCTGTCAGAGCCAGCACACCCCACAGGGCAACAAACCAGGGCGAACCATACACCGCATTTGCGCTGCTCACGCCCGTGACCGGCAGCAGCGTGGCAGCGGCCATGGCAAGGAGCAGCAACAGGTAGGTGACCGAGAGAAGATGTTTCATGAAAGTTCGGATGGATATGGGTGTATGTTCAAAAAGAATTTGTGCCAAATTTACAAAATTCAGTACAAAGTCAATTTAGCGTATGAAAGATTTCTTAAATCGATCGGATGAATTTCACGATGGCGTCGCGGTCCTCCTTGGTCAGGTGGTAGAAACGCTCGGTAGAGGTGAAGGCCTCGCTCTTGCGACTGTAACCATGCCACATGATGGCCTCAATCTCGTTGCGGGCGCGGCAGTCGTGCAAACGGTCGTCGGCTCCGGTATTGGCCTGCGAAAGTCCGCGGCCCCAAAGCGGGGTGGTGCGGCACCATGAACCGTGGATGCCGTTCTTCATGTACAGGCGGTGCTGCACCATGTCGGTGTAGGGATAGATCACCTGGTTGGGATATTGCGGCAGCGGTCGGTGGTTGGCCTTGATCATGTCGGGAGCCCAGTACTGGTCATTGCCGGTTATCCACTTTGGCCGGTGACAGGTGGCACAACCGATTTCGTTGAACATCTGTTTGCCCCTCTGTACGACTGCATCGTTGAGGTCGCGGGCACGGGGTACGGCCAGACCGCGGTGCCATACCATGTATTGCCAGAAGAGGCTGTCGCTCATCTCCGGTTTGAAGTTGTGGTAGGAATTGTTGAACTGATGGGTAGTGGGGGCGAGCAGGGTTCTCACGGCTTCGGCAATGCCGGCATCGGTACCGTCGTGGTAATAGGGCGAGTTCGGATTGGCCTTGATCTTGGCAATCACGTCCGGGTTTTCCGACATGGCCTGTGCCCAGGCTGCCGTCGTGTAGAGGTAGGGACGGTCGCTGCGGCTTACGTTGGGAATGTTCCAGATGGCATTGGCTCCGGCACCGTCTTGCAGCGAGGCACGGGTGAGGGCATAAGTGAAGCGCTTGATTTTCTTCGTGCCGTCGGCCAGGGTGTACCAGGCCGAAGTAGCCCAGTCATTGGCTTCTTTGTTCCACATGGAGGGATTCAGTTCCACGTAGGCCGCCTCGCGGGCATATTGTGCTTTCAGCGAATCATCGGGAATGGCGTCTAACAGTCCGGTACCGTAAAGTCCGATGGTCGACTCCAGGCGGAAGGCAATGTTGCTGGGCTTCGGACTCGTGTTGAAGGCGTCGATGCTGATGCTGAGCTCCGGATAGATGAGCTCGTAAGCCTCGCCGTCGGGGAAGGTCATCGGCAGTCCACTCTCCATGGCTGTGATGTTTTTCCAGGTAAGATGGATTCCTTTCTCGTCGACAGGCGGCAGGAAAGGAGCCGTGGCGCGTGTCTGGGGCATGCCGGTCACTTCCGTGATGTAGGGACCGTCATCGCTGTTGAGGCCGTCGGTTGGATGATAGACCACCAGCAGGTAACCGTTGCCGCGGAAGTCGGCGTTATAGCTCATTACGCGTTTGCCGTGACCATAACCGGGGTGGCAGTCAATGCACGAAGTGCGTACGTAGGCCGGGCCCAGACCGCCAAACGACGCCGTGCTCGTTTCGGTAAAGTCGTGCTCAAAGAGCATTTCTCCCATCTTGAAGGCGTTGAGCAGTCCGGCTTCCTCAATGGCCGGTGTCTCGTCTTCGTAACAACTGGCGGTGGTGTTGATCGTAGTACCCAACTTGCCGCCGGGATACCATTCTTCAGCCAGGAAGTTGCCCACTTGTCGGCCTACATATTGATAGTCGTCTTCACCGATGGTGGAAATGATGCCTTCCGTATTGTCGTCATCGTTGCAGGCAGTGAGCGTGCCGACTGCAAGTAACAGGAAGGGGAATAATTGTTGTAATTTCATAAGAGGGGGGATGAATGTGTTAATTGCTCAGAATCCAGCCTGATACCTGATTCAGATAATTGTCGAGGGCGGTGATGACGTCCATGGCCTCCTTGACGCAGGCGGCACCCGGGTTTTGTCTGAACGACTGTCCGCTTTGCTGACACTTCACGAGGGCGGCCAGGGCAGCGTTGATGTCGGCATCGAGGATGCGTGCCATTTCGGCATTGTATATCATCAGGTAGGCCATGATGGAGTTAGCGTTATAGGTGCTGCCGCTGAGGTTGCCATAGATGCTATTGCGAATGCTCACGATGTTGCCGTGGAAGTCGGTGTAGGAGTTGTAGCTGTAGGGCGACTCAATGTAGTTCGGGTCATCGGCCACCAGTTCGCCGGTTTCTTCGTCCTCATGATATTCCTTGTTGCCGGTGGCGCAGCGGTAGGCCTGTCCCATCTTCTGGTCCGACACCTCGGCGCAGATGTTGGAGCAACCCGACACCAAGATGGTTTCCAGCACCTTCTTCCACGAGTTGAGTGTGCTCTGCGTAGTGGTGGCGGCCAGCATGTCGGCACCGTAGCTCAGTCCGTTCTTGCTCACGGTGATGCCGTAGTCGTCGAACTTCTGGGCGCATTCAGTCACGCGAGCCACGTGATCGGCTGCGGCCTTTGAACCTAACCAGGCCACTTCTAACTGATAACACTTGTCGCGCAGGTCGCAAGCCACGGCGGCGGCAAAGATTACTTCTTCCTGTCCGCTTACGTCCAGTCCTGTGAAGTAATTCTCAAAACTTTCCACCTCATCGTTGTTGAAGATGGCGGCGCTGCGGTTCTTTCCGTCGCGGAAGAAGATGAACTCAATGCCATGGAAGCCCAGGTTCTCCTTGGTGAGATAACGGCGGGCCTCGCCGTTGGATTCGGCGGCGTCGAGGGCAGCAATCTTGGCTTCATCCTTCAGGTCTTTGGCCAGGGTAGCCACGTCGAGCGGCCAGGTGTCGATGTGCGGGTCAATCTCAAAGTCGCTTGCTGCTCCATACAAGAAGGCTTCGCTCTCTTCCCAGTAGCGGCGTGCTTCCAGATAAGAGGTACACACGGCGTCCACTTCGGCCTGTGTTACGGTCGAGCCGTTCTTCAATTTTTGTTTCAGTCCGCTGATGAGGGCGTAGAGACGGTCGCACTCGTTAGCTAGCGATGTGTAAGTAGGATAGACCACCTCGTTGAGATATTGCGAAGTGATGAGTTGAATCTGTGAGTTCTGCTTCTCTATTCTCTCAGCGGGATTTTCGTCGTTGTCGCTGCTGCAACTGCAGAACGCTAAGGGTAGGGCGCAGGCCATGATGAGACCTGCTCGTTTCAAAATGGTATTCATGATAATAGTTGTTAATAGGAATTTGGTCATAGAGAATTAAAGGAAGAAGCCCTGATAGGCAATGCCGATGTTGATGGAGGGCTCGTTGTTGTACTGACTCTTCAGAATGCGGTTTGAGTAGTTGCCCTTAATGACAATTTGTGGCAGGGGGAAGTAGTTGATGCCGGTCGTCACCACTTGTCGCTTGGTGTAGCCGAAGTCAGGTTGCGTGCGTTCCTGAAGGTAGGAGTCGTAGTATTCGTAACGGCCGAAGACGTAAAGCTTCTGGTCGCGGTTGCGTGTATAGGCCAAGCGTGAGAACACGTCGTAACCGGCCTCAATCCCTATCGAGACGGCATTCTTGCCCACGTAGGTTTTGTTGTAGGGCGAATTTTTCTGCGAGTTAATCTTGGCGCTGTTGATGAGGGGCGTATCCGACAGGTAGCCGTAGTCGGCCTGTCCTCGTACTATCCAGTTGAAGCGTCGAAAGCTGAAGTCAATCGAACCCAACCACAGGTTGCCCTTCACCTTATGATAAGTCTTTCCCTCGCCCTCCATCTCGTTGGGATAGGTGTTGTGGAACGTCTGTCCGAAGTATCCGCTCAGTCCGATGCGCAGTCCGGGCAGGGTGTAGTTGTCAACTCTTAGGGCCATGCCGTATTTGTTGGCCGGTTTGAACTCATAGGCCGAACCGGCACCGTTGTTGATCCATCCGTCGCGGGTAAAGAGCAGGGCGTTGAGGCCGGCCAGCAGCTGGGCCTCATAACGGAAGTCGCCCGCTATGCCCCACAGGCTCATACCCGTGTCGTGCCACGTGCTCGGCAGAATGGTGTTCTCGCCCTCGGGCCGATACACGGTGAAGAAGTTGAGCGGCTCGTGATAGGCATTGTTCAGTCCCACGGGTACTACGATGTGACCCAGCCGCAGGTTGAGACTGGGGTTAAACGTCTTCTGTAACCAGAATTGTTCCAGTTCCACCTCACCGCCTTTCTCTATCTCGTGTTCATATTCACCGCCTTCGTCGTCCTCTATCTCAATGGCCGACCCCGTGCCGGTGTGTTCAAACTCTATCTCCGAGCCCAACTTCCAGCCCTTGCCAAAGTCATAGTTAATGTAAATCACGGCATGGGGAATGTCAAAGCGTCCGTTGCTCGGGTCGTTCTTATAGGTGTTGGGATTGCGGTAGCGATATTGGTTGTCACTGTAGAAGTTGCGCGAATAAGCCACTTCGCCGTAACCGCCCACCGAGAGGCGTCCGCCGGTAAGATTATTTCCGGTCGAAACCGTTTCCTCAGGTACTTCCGAAGTCTGCGCCGCAGCCGTCAGGCCCATCAGGCCGAAAGCCACAGCAACAGAGCATCGACATAACACAAATCTAAAAAGTTTCTTCATTTTCATGGTCATAAAAGTTGTTTTCGCCTTCAAGCATCGATGCTACAGGCTTCATCTTTTTACGATGCAAAATTACCCATACCGTTCACCGCATGCAATACTCAAAAACGAGTAAACACGATGAGGCGCATAATGGAATCATAGTAAAACCCTATCGTATCCATATGAAAAACGGCCCTGCTACCTGATATAGGTTCGCAGGGCCGTCGTTTAATAGAGACCGGAAGTTACCGTTT
>CALZOH010000199.1 GCA_945827465.1 uncultured Prevotellaceae bacterium | reverse complement strand
ATATCACATGAGCCTCTCTTTAAGTTAAAGAACGATTAGTGTGAAACCGCACCAGTCTCTCTTTAAGTTAAAGTAAGCCGTGCACCGTGCCGGGCATGCTTGATTTGCTCCCAACCGGGTGTCGGCCTATGGTTTCGCGAAGATGAATGTCTATTGAGGTAGGTGATGCTTGCTAACGATGTACTCGTCCGTTGGCATCGCCTCCGTGAGGGTTATTCCGTGAGGGGGGCTTGTTGCATGTTGACCAAGTAGACCAGGTAGTCGCCTTCGGCTTGGATGCTCAGGCGGTCGGACGTAGCTTCGTTGAGCGTACCTTGCCAAAGCATGGTGGTGTCGTAGGGCGGATATACGAGGTCATTGCTCTTGAAGCCGGTGGCCCGGAAGTTGAAGAGCGATACTTGTTGTCCCTTCGTGGTCTTCAGCAGGGCGTTGCCGCGGCAGGGGACGAAGGTGCCCCAGTCGGTGACGGCTACGGCCTTCATGCCCATTTGCAGGTAGTAGACCAGGAGGGAGATGTTGCCCAGGGTGTGGTCGTCGCGGCGTCCGGTGATGCCCAACATCATGAGTCTGCGGCATCCGCGCTTTCGCAGGTGGCGCACGGCCTTGCTGAGGTCGTTGGTTTCTTGCTCATCTACTTTGAGAAATTCCACGCCGTAGCGCTCGGTCAGTCCGGGCTGAATTGAGTCGCCGTCGCCGATAATCAGGTGGGGCCTGTAGCCCAATTGGAGCAACCGGTTGGCGGCGCCGTCGAGGCATACCACGAGGGGCGCCCGGTCTATCCATCGGTGCATGACGGAGGCAGAGGGAAACTCGCCGTTGGCTACGATGACGGCTTCGGGCTGATAGAGGTCGATGTCGAATGGCTTCATCCTTGCATCATCTTTTTCCATTTTAAATATCCCAACACGGCGATGACGGCGTAGAGCGCATAGAGTCCGGCCGTGAAGGGGATTCCTTTATAGACATAGAGGGCTGCGCTGACGGCGTCGATGACGATCCACATGAACCATTGCTCGACGTACTTGCGCGCCAGCATCCAGAGGGCAACAATGCTGAGGGCATTGACGTAGCTGTCGCAAAGGGCCACGTCGCTGTCGGTGCAGACCCTGAGCACGATGTAGATGGCTGCCCACAGTACGACGGCAGCTCCTGCTGCGGGCAGCAGGTGGCGGCGCGGCATGGAGGTGATGGGCTTCTCGGGTTGGTCGGCAGGTTTGTTTTTCCAGGCGGTCCATCCATAAAGGGCGGCCAGCAGGTAGTAGACCTGCAGGCCGAAGTCGGCATAGAGCCCGGCGCGGTAGTAGATGACGAGGTAGAGGGCGGGCATGATGATGCCCACGAGCCAAAGGCGGATGCTGGCCCGATATTCGAGCCAAAGGTACCAAAGGCCGATGATGGTGCCCGTGATGTCAAGCAACAGGAGTCCGTGCTCTTGCCAGATGTGTCGGATGGTGTCCATTCGTTAGAAGTTGATGGAGAGGTGGGCCAGGAAGTGCATCGGGGCTTGTGCCGAGTAGACGGAGTAAGAGTCCCATCCGTCGGTCTGATAGCCCTGCATGCCTCCGCGACCGTCACTGCGCACGGCGGTGTAGGCAGCTCCGAAGCTCTCGTAGTTGGTGCCAAAGAGGTTGTAGATGGTAACGCCCAGGCGCAGACCTTTCACAAAGCGCAGCTTGGTGAAGTTGTAAGAGAGGTCGAGGTCGGACACGCAGAAGCGGTCGAGCATGAGGCTGGTCTCGTGGTCGCCGTCCTGATAAGAGCGCAGCCCGGTGGTGGTCATGTACTGCTCATCCACAAACTGGGTGGAGAGGGTAGCCTCCAGTCCTTTGTAGCGTCCGCGGAGAATGCTCTTCACGGTCAGGTCAGGCGAGAAGGAGAGGGGCGCGCTCTTTACGTTGAAGTATTCTTGGGTGTCGTCGAGCAGGAACTTCAGGTTGCGCGAACGGTTGTGGCTCCAGGTGGCGTTGCCTTCCCAACTGAAGTAAGGGCAGGGCTTCCAGGCGGCCGTCAGTTCTAGACCGCGGCGGTAGCTGTCGCCAATGTTGCTGGCCATCATCTCGCCAATGGCATTCTGTTGTCCGGTCAGCACGAACTGGTCTTTATAGAGCATGTAGTAGAGATTCAGGCCGGCAGCAAAGGTGGGCGACGAGAAGTGGTAACCCAGTTCAAAGTCGTGAAGCTTCTCGGCGCGCGGGCGGTCGGCACCGATGTTGTCTTCAAAGTCGTTGCGCGTAGGCTCCTTCTGGGCCAGGGCGTAGGAGGCATAGACTTCCTGACCGGGGGCGAAGCGCCAGAGTAGTCCGGCCTTGGGGTTGAGGAAGCTGAAACAGGTCTTCAGGTCGTAGCTGTACTGATTGCCCGAGATGTAGTTGTCGGACGGACCGTCCATGCGGTAGTCGACATAGCGGTACTGCACATCTCCCCAGGCGTTCAGTCCGGGCAGGAACTCATAAGACATCTTGCCGTAAACGTTCATGTCCTGCTTGTGGGCCATGTTGTCGTAATAGCGGTGGTTGGGCATGACGGGCGCCTCGGCCTGGCGCACCCAGATGACGTTGCCATAGTGTGAGCCGTCGTACTTGTTCCATCCTCCGCCCAAGGTAGCCTGCAGGCCTTCGTCCTGATAGTTGAGCGAGAGGACCGTGCCGTAGAAGTCGTTGTCCATCTTCTTTTGTCTCACCAAGTCGCTGTAAGCCGTGTTGAGCGGAGCGGCAAATGCATACTTGTAAAGCGCCTGGTCCTTCTTGTACTGCTCGTAGTAGCCGAAGCCGTGGGTGTAGTGCAAGGCCACGTTGAGCGAGAAGGGCTGGCCCAGCTGCTGGTTGAGCAACAGCTGGTAGTGCTGCTGGTGATAGTTGTCGGTCTGGTCTTTATAGAAGACGGTGTTGCCCTCGTTGTCCTTAAACTTGCCGCAGGGATTGTAGGAGCGGCCGTAGGTGGCCATGTCTTCGCGAGTCACATAATCCCAGGCGTGGTAAGTCTTCTCCGTACCGTTGAAAGTGATGAACTTCACCATGGTGGTCTCGCCAAAGTAACCGGCCTGGAGGAAGTAGGAGTTCAGACGGGCCGAAGCACGGTCGATGAAACCGTCGGTGCCGATGTTGGAGAGGCGTCCGCTGAAGCCCCAGTGACCGCCCAGCAGACCGGTGCCGAAGCGTAGGGTCTCCTTGTGAGTGCCGTAAGAGCCGGCGGAGCCGTCAAAGCGGAAGTAGGGATCGGCCGAAATCTTCTCGGTCTCCATATTCAGCGTAGCACCAAACGCACCGCTACCGTTGGTCGAAGTACCCACACCGCGCTGCAGCTCGATGCTGTTGAGGCTGGAGGCAAAGTCGGGCATGTTGACCCAAAAGAGGCTGTTGCTCTCAGCATCGTTGAGCGGAATGCCGTTGGTCGTAACGTTGATGCGGGTGGCATCCGTACCCCTTACGCGCATCGTGGTGTAACCAATGCCCATACCGGCATCAGACGATGTCAGTACCGACGGACTGAGCGAAAGTAGAAAAGGAATGTCTTTACCGTGATTAATCTCTTCAATCTCTCCTTTCGAGAGCGAAGAATAGGCAATCGGTGCATTCTTCAAGGCACGCGTTGAAACCACTTGCACCTCCTGCAACTTGCGCATGGAAAGAGTGTCGACATCCTCCTTTGTGTTTGCGGTAGAAGGTGTCGACGGGGCATTCTTGACTTGCGCAGCATCTTCGGCAGCGCTTAACGTTGTCGCACTTGCGACGGTAGCCATCATCAAGAGGCTACCCAACAAAAAATACTTTTTCATTGTGAGTAATTGAAATTTATTCTCTACGCCGGCATTACCCGGTTCAGGTGAAAGGGTTTGATCTCAGCCCATCCAACGGGAAGGGCACCCCTAAAATTTTCGCCTGCAAAGATACGACTTCTGTATGTAACACATGTTTCCTACCATTGGAAAAAATGGCACAGCGGAGTCTTTGCTTCCAACTTAGGCAGTTCTGTGCAGGGAGTTTTCATGAATTAGTGGTATTTTTGCAAACGTTTAAACCCATCCAACACAATCTGAAAGATGACTGACTTTATCATCATCGGCATTTTGGTCTTCTTCAATGCCTTCTTCTCCCTCTCGGAGGTAGCCCTGATCTCGGCACGCAAAAGCCGCCTTCAAGTGGCCGTGAAGAAAGGTAGCCGTACGGCCAAGATGGCACTTGACTTGATTAACGATACCGATAAATTTCTTTCGACGGCACAGATAGGTATCACCGTAGTGAGCATCCTCACAGGTATCTACTCTGGAGCCGAGATGAGCGACGATTTCACCGAGTGGCTCATCGGTATTGGACTGCCGGCCGAAACGGCCTCTATTGCTGCCAAAACGCTCATCTTGATTGCCGCCACCTACTTGCAGTGCGAGTTGGGCGAACTCTTCCCCAAACGCGTGGGAATAGACTTGGCCGACTCCATGGCCAAGCTGTGTGCGCCGGCCATGCTCTTCTTTGCCGGATTGGCCAAACCCTTCGTGTGGCTCTTGTCGGTCAATACCGACTGGCTGGTGCGCATCTTCCATTTGCACAAAGAGTCGCAGGGCGTGACCGAAGAAGAAATCAAGTCGGTCATACAAGAAGGAACCGAGAACGGCGAAGTGGCCGAGGTGGAGCAGGACATCATGGAACGGGCCATGGTGATGGGCGACCAGACGGTAGATCATCTCATGACTTATCGCACCGATGTGGTGACCTTGGACTTGAAGATGAACTCGCAGGAAGTGGAGAACGTCATTCACGACACACCCTACAGCAATTATCCGGTGGTGGATGGCAACCTGGAGAATCTTTGTGGCGTTGTGAGCCTGAAAGACTTGGTGATGCATCTTGGCAAACCGGGTTTCAACCTTAACGTTTGCTTGAAGAAGCCCATCTACTTCCCCGAACACATTACCGTATATAAAGCGTTGGAGCATCTGAAGAAACATCATTCTAATATTGCTTTTGTTTGTGACGAGTTGGGGGCGATGTTGGGCGTCATCACGTTTCGCGACATCTTTGAAGGCTTGGTGGGAACTATCACCGATCAAAAGGAATTGCCCGACATTATCGAACGGGCCGACAAAAAGAGCTGGATTATCAGTGGGCAGTGCCCGTTCTACGAGTTCTTGGAGTATTTCGACGAAGAAGACCTCTATCAACGCGAATACAAAACCTTGGCGGGCCTGATACTCGACATCCTTGACCATATTCCCACCGTGGGTGAGCAGTGCCAATGGCGTATGTTCACCTTGAAAGTTGTTGAAATGGACGGCTATCGCATCGACAAAGTCTTGTTGATGAAAGAAGAGGCAGCCAACCAGTCGGAAGAGTAACACCGTCTTCCTTACCCTTTCTCTTTATAGAGTCGGCCGAAGGACCACCCGGCCGTCACCGGCAAGCGACAAAAGGTAACCTGACTCTTGTCGCTTGGAATTTGGTGTATGGACATCTCAAAATGTACCAGGCAGTCGATGAAGGTGTGTTTTCCCCGTCTCAAATGTGTCGTAAGAGTGATTCTTTCGGGAAAATTCTCCACATGAGAGTCGCTTTTCAAGCGTTTTTAAATGAACGTTTTGTGAAGACGGATTGGTGCGAAGAAGTTTTATTTAGGTATTTTC
>CALZOH010000198.1 GCA_945827465.1 uncultured Prevotellaceae bacterium | reverse complement strand
CTGCTCAAGGTACACAGAATGAGACTACTGGTGAATATTTCTACACTGCTTCATGTGAAGTTCCTAATGCTGGTGCTACCCGTGTAACTCAAGAGGCCATCAACAACATGCTGTCTGCTATTGACAATGGTGATATCTATACCGGTACTCCTACAACCGCAAGCCGCAAGTACACACGTGCTGATGATGCTGATTTGGCTCAGGCTAAGATCTTGTTGAAGAGAGGAGTGAATGAACTCAGTACACGTTCTAACTGGTCTTCTACAACCAATAAGTTGTTCGCTGTAACCGGTGTTGCTGATGCTCCTATTTTGAGTGTAACTGCTTCTTTCAAGGTTAAGTCTGTAACTGCTCCTATCGCTGTTTGGTGTACCGTTAATGGCGTTATCTACTATGTTGTAGGTGTGAAGGAAGTTGCTGAAGAGCAGAAAGATCTTGATGTTACTTTCACAGTGACCACTTCTAATGGTGATGTTTCTCACGATGGTGTAAGCCACGATACAACTCATGATCACGGTCATGGTGGGGCTGACTCTAATGCCGGTGGTGGTATTGGTGGTAAATAATCCCATAGGTCAATTCAAATTAATAAACAAAGAATTTTTTGAATCCGTAAATTATGAAGTTTAAATTTTTATTGTCTCTCCTTTTCGCTGCAGCAGGTTCTGCGTATGCAACAGCACAGGATTGCTGCGGTCCGAAGTGGACAGATAACATATATGTAAACTTCGGTGTGGGAGGCATGACTGTCATTAATGACGGTATAAACTCTCCTACATTGAATGCCCATATCCAGGTGGGTAAGTACATCACACCTACGTGGGGTGTACGCGCCGAACTTGGTGGGCTTTGGCAGAGTCTCGAGAAGCAGGAGATCGGTTACGAAAAGTACTGCAAAAAGTTTGGTGAACTGAATCTCGATGCTACTCTGAATTTGAACAGCCTCTTTGGTAATAAGAATGTTGATCGCCCTGTTAACGTTTATGTTTTCGGAGGTCCGACTATTAGCCTTTCATCTGCTGTTAGCCGTCATGATGTGCCTGTTTATAGTACATCTCAGGTTGATGGTAAAACGGTGATAACGGTTTCTAATACTCACTCTTTCAAATCAGAGGGTGCTAAACTTCGCGCCGGTGCTACTGTAGGTATGGGCTTAGGCTTCCGTCTTTCTAATGCTTGGGTATTGAATGTTGAAGGACGTTATGGCGTTGCTCCTTCCATCTTTGGAAATGGTAGCGATTGCTCAAAGGCTGAGTCTACTCTTCGCGGTACTGTTGGTATCACCTATGTGTTCGGCGGTCTGAAGGGTAAGAAGACTTGCTCAATGCCTATGGTTCCCATTACAGAGCCTAAGACTGTGATTAAGGAAGTTGAGAAAGTCGTTACTCGCGAAGTTCCTAAGGAAGTAGTTAAAGAAGTAACTGCATATTCTCCGATTGCTGTTGTCTTCAAGATTAATAAGTGGGATATCAGTGACGAAAGCATGATCAACATTAAGTTGATGGCTGACGCAATGAAGAAGAATTCCAATGCTAAGTTTAAGATTACCGGCTACGCTGATAAGGGTACGGGTTCAGTATCTCGTAACAAATTCTTGTCCGAAAAGCGTGCTGAAGCAGTTTACAATGCATTGGTTAAGCAGGGCGTTAATCCTTCACAACTTGAAAAGGTTGCTATGGGTGGTGTTGACCCGATGTTCTTCGACAAGGCTTATCTCTCACGTGTAGTAGTACTCGAATCTAAGTAAAGTTTACTTCCGTTAATATTTAAAAGGGGATACATCCGCTTGGGGTGTGTCCCCTTTTCTTATTGTTTTGTTGCATGACTGCAATTCGAGATTTTGTTTAAATGAGTGCTCAAGGCCTTTGCATGGATCTAAATTTTTAGTGAAAGAAAGACAGTTTGTTCGCATTTAGGCTAATTAGCAGGCAAATAGTTTCATTGTTCTTGGAAAAATGTCTAACTTTGTAACCCAAATGAAGTTTTGTTCTTCGCCAATTGTAAACTATAATAAAATTAATGTGTACGATGTATAGAAATATGGTGTTGCCTTTGTTGTTTGCTTTTGTGATACTGATGTCTTTTTCATCTTGTGTATCCAATAAGGAAATGACTTACATGCAGGGAGTGGATAGTTTATATTCAACTCCACAGATGATATCAAAAGAATATGGCTTGGTTATTCAGTCTGATGATGAGTTAGCGATATCAGTTTCGTCGAAAGATCAAGAGTTAATAGCTCCATTTAACAATGGTACGGTGATTAATAGTGGAGGTGGAAAAACGGGTGGTGGATCTTATGGAACTCAGGCAAATCTCCAGTCCGGTCTTACCTATTTCTATGTAAAAAAGGATGGTACAATCGATTTCCCTATTTTAGGTACGATTAAGGTAAAAGGCCTCACTATTGAAGAGGTCTCTCAAGAAATTCAAAAACAGATACGCGCATCTTATATTTCTGATGCTATCGTTACTACCAAAATTATGAGTTTTAAAATAACTGTGCTGGGTGATGTGAAAAATCCGGGCGTTCAAAATTATAGCGGACAGCGTCTGACATTATTGGAAGCTTTAGGCCGTGCCGGTGATTTGAATAATACAGCTGTACGTAAGAATGTGGTAGTTATACGCGAAGAGAATGGTCAACGTGTATCTTATTCAATTGATTTGACAAATCCCGAATCTGTTTTCAAGTCTCCCGCATATTATATGCAGCAAAATGATTTGATTTATGTGGAGTCAAATAAGGCCGTGAAAGTGAAGGGAAGTACAAGCTATACTTATCTCACTGTTTCAGGAACTTTGGTTAGCATGGCAGCCTCAATTATCTCATTAATTATAGCACTCAATAAATAATATTTTATGTCAGAGCAAAATTTTGATACGCAGCAAGTAATTCCTCAAGACGAAAATGAGGAGTTGGATGTTTTTACCATCTTGAAAATCTGTTTCGCTGTTTTCATTCGGAATTGGAAATGGTTCCTTCTATCGGTATTAGTGTGCCTTATTCTCGCCTTTGTAGTGCTGAAAAAGCAGTCTCGCGTTTATAGCCGTGAAGCAACTATACTGATTGAAAGTAGTGAGAATAATAAATATTCTAACAATTCTACCTTAAATGCCCTAAAGCAACTTAATGGCGTTCAAGTGACAGATAATCTGAAGAATGAGATTTTCATACTTCAATCTCGTCGTTTAATGTCCATGGTTGTTGATCAGATGTCCTTGGACGTTGAATATACTTTAATGAAGGGCTTGGAACCTGTTACTCTTTATGAAACACTTCCTTTTGAAGTAGAATTTCGTTCTCCTTATGTTGATGATGTGGCCATTGACTTTGAATTGATGCCTTCTCAACAGTTGAGAATTGTGAAGATGACGATAGATAAGGAACGCGTTGATTTCGAGAAGGTGGTTTCTTATGGCAAGTCATTTGATTCTCCAGCCGGAGAAATTTGCATTACGCGTAAAATGACTGATCCGGAATATTTAGGAAAAATAGTCCATGTTACGCGTATAGATAAAGAAAAAGTTGTAACTCATTTTCGCAAGGTTGTTACAGCGAGCGAGATTAACAAGGATGCGAGTTTGATTACATTGACTTGTAAAGATACTAATGCAAAAAGAGCTGAAGCTATTCTTTCTACTTTGATGGATATCTACAAGCGTGATATCGTTGAGTCCAAAAATAGCATTGCTACGAATACTGCAAATTTTGTAGATAAGCGCATAGAGTTGATTGGCGCTGAACTTAGCGAAGTTGAGAATAAGTTGGCTCAGTTTAAGCAGAATAATCGTATCGTTGATTTTACTGAGAATGCAAGAAACTATTTGCAACAAAGCTCTATGTCTCAACAAGAGTTATATAAGGCACAATCAGAATTGAGCGTTGCAAATTTCTTACGTGATCACGTTTCTTCTATCACTAATAATAGAACCTTGATTCCTGACTTGGGAGATATGGGTAATACCGGAATGCAGAGCCAGATTGCGAAATATAATGAGATGGTTTTACAGTATACTCGTCTCTCTGAAAATTCATCGAATGAAAGTTCTGTTATCCAAGATCAAATCAAGCAGTTGGAGTCCATGCGTGAGGTGATTAAAATCTCTTTGAATAATTATGTAAAAACTCTCCAATTGCAGGTTGATAAGATTAAGTCTGTTGAGAATAGTTATCAAACAGCAATGGTGGGTATTCCGCAGAAGGAAATTCAGGCTTTGGATATTACAAGACAACAAGCAATCAAGGGAGAATTATATACCTATTTATTGAATAAGCGTGAAGAAGTGGCTTTGCAATTAGCCATTAATGAAGCCAATATTCGTGTTGTCGAGTTCCCGTACGGTGATGCTCGACCGGTTTCTCCCAAGGTTCCTATTGTTCTTTTTATTGCTTTCTTGATTGGTCTCGCTATTCCGGCTTTAATAATTTGGTTATTGATCCAGATTGATACCAATGTTCGTGGTAGAAAAGATGTTGAAGACGTGATGACTGCTCCCATCTTGGGTGATATTCCTGAATGGTTGGATGAAAATAACGTCAAGAAAATGTTAACCAAGGACGATAATGGCAAATCGATTTCGGAGGCATTTAGGGTATTACGTTACAATTTAAATTTTGTCTTGAAGGAGGGTGGTGTGATTATGATGACATCTTCGTCTCCTTCGCAGGGAAAGAGTTTTATTTCAAGGAATCTTTCGGTGATTTTAGGTTTAGCCGGTAAGAAGACTATTTTGATTGATGCGGATATTCGCAAGAATACGCTCTCGACAGTGGTACGCTCTCAAGGCGCTGGTCTGACGAGTTTCTTGAGTGGTTCGACTTCATCAGTTGATGATATAATTGTTAAAGATTTGGCTCAAAATCTCGATTTTATACCTGCAGGTGTCCGTCCGCCAAATCCTTCTGAACTATTGATGAGCGATCGTTTGGATCAACTGGTTGATGCTTTGCGCTCTAAATATGATTATATCGTATTTGATTCCACGCCTGCTATTTCTGTTGCCGATGCTGGTATATTAAATCGTGTTGCTGACTTAACATTGTATGTTATTAGAGTTGGTGTAGAGGATAGAAGATTCCTGAAGCAGTTGGAGACCATTTATCGTTCACGTAAATATCACAACTTGAATATTGTGATTAATGGTGTTCCAAATACGGAATCCGGTGGTTACGGTTATGGTTACGGCTATGGATATGGCTACGGCTACGGCTATGGCTATGGTTACGGTAATCAAAATGAAGAGAAGAAAAATTTCGTCAAGAAGTTATTTAATAAGTTGAAAAAAAGAAATAATAAGCGTGGGTGAGGATAACTCCCTTGCAAAATAATAATGGTGGCTGTGTCGAATATGACGATACAGCCACTTTTCTTTTTCCGACGAATGTTTCGTTTCTTTATATTCGAGCTATAACAGTGAAAATTGTGTGCAATAGATTGGTTGTATCCCTGTAATATTTTGTTTTGGGGATACCAATAGGGCCTTCTTTGTTGTCAGCGTAAAGACAGCCTGCTTTATGAGCGGAATAAAGGACGTGTACTTCCCTGTAAAGCACTTATAGAAGTCCGACAGATATAACTTCAAACTTACATAAAATCTTTCGATTTTACGCCAGTTGAATATAAATCAAGACCG